>QZAC01000039.1 GCA_003838065.1 Methanocalculus sp. MSAO_Arc2 | reverse complement strand
GGGCTCTTCTCTCTTCTCAGATGATAATACCCATAACAGGTTTATCGCCGAATTGCCCGAACTGCCGGCGTTCAGCAAGCGGTGTTGGCGTCCAGTCCTCATCCTCTGCAAAGATCCACTGGCCGTTTCTGAATACCCCGGGTTTGCCATCAAGGACGATTGGGATATCACCGGCCTGCCCAAACTGTGGACGGTCTGGTACCGGGGTTGGCGTCCAGAGTTCATCTTCTGCAAAGATCCACTGGCCGTTTCTGAAAACACCGGGTTTTTCGTTAAGGACGATTGGGATATCCCCGGCCTGCCCAAACTGCGGGCGATGGCCCATGGGTGTCGGCGTCCAGAATGCATCTTCTGCAAAGATCCACTGGCCGTTTCTGAAGACCCCTGGTTTGCCATTCACAACGACTGGAACATCTCCGGCCTGCCCAAACTGCGGGCGATGGCCCATGGGTGTCGGCGTCCAGAATGCATCTTCTGCAAAGATCCACTGGCCGTTTCTGAAGACCCCTGGTTTGCCATTCACAACGACCGGAACATCCTCGCCCTGTCCAAAATGCGGGCGATCTGAAAGCGGTGTTGGCGTCCAGCCTTCACCTTCTGCAAAGATCCACTGACCGCTCCGGAAGACACCATGCAATGAAGCTGTCGGTGTTGGGCTCCCAACCATCAGATCAACATGGAGACTTTCACCACTTTCAAATGCAACCGTCTGATCTGCCGGAACATCGTTGATTGTGAAAGTGATTGTTTTACCGATGTCATCTTCTGTCCCCCGGATCACCAGCCGTTCATCAAATATCCCGGTTCCCCCGAATAGTCCGGGGGTTTGAACGGTGATCCGGTCCCGTTCCTCACCATCAATGAAGGCGATGATCACAGTTCCCACCGGTGCCGGCTCTCCATCGATAGTAACCGTACCCGAGATCTCACATGGGAGGATTGGTATGGACGCCGCTGCTGTTCCCGCGATAGAAACTACAAGTAGAATGAACAGCAATCCTCTCTTCATCATTTCAACTGAGTGCATACAGCACCCCCTCTTCAGTCATTGCGATCCAGTATCCCTGCATAGGCATCATCTCGCGTGTATCGCTAAAAGCTCCGCTACCACCCCGGATGATAGCGGTATCATACGATTGTGTATCTGCATTCCAGCCAAGGACCTGTGTCCACTTCGGCGAGACCGAGAGGAGTGTATCCCTTGCTGTCGCCGGTATTGTGCTTGAGAACCCGATTGCATTCCATCCTTCATATAGTTGTTTTAATGGCGGTACCTGGACTGCCCCTAAGTCAAACTCCAGTGCAATAGAGGTTGTTTCGCGTGCATAGATCCAGATTGCAACAAGCGGTTTCACAGGTGAAGCTGGGTTCATTGTTTCCCATGTCTCGGAAGCGGCATTGTACTGGAAGATTGATCGTCCATCTGTATCGACATCGGCGAAGATGGCTGCGGTATTACTCCCTTCAGCTAGGCGTTTTGGAACTGAGATGAAATTCCAGCCGGGTTGGAGAATTATCGTATCAACTGGTTCTGGTTGGGGGGTTTGTACTGTTCGTGTTACAAGATATTCTCCACCTGATCGGACTCTGTCGCCTGAATCCAGCTGACGGACGCGGAGAATCGTCTTATCACTCGTTGTTATAACGTAAGGCACCTCTCCGGTGAGCTGGACCCGTAATTTGATAGTATAATCATCAGGATAACTCAGATCGTAGCCTGTGATTGTTACTCTTCCTCCCGATCTGGGTGGCCATTCAATACCTCTGCCCCCAATTATAAAAGTGAAATGCCACCGTGCCGAATGAAGGTCGGTATAGAATTCGACGGTATCCGTACCCCTGATCGTAAAGCCTTCACCTTCAATAAAATCAGTTATTGTACAATATATTTCCAATTCGGTTCCCGGGATGAGTTCTCCGGTTGGAATACCCTCGACATTTTCTACCCCCAGGCCTGATCCATTGGGCACCGGCTCAGGTGTTTGCTCTGGTGTTGGCTCTGGTGTCGGTATTGGCTGACCTTCTTCAAGCACGTTGAATGTTGTGGTTGAGGTGACGCCGGCTTCGATTGATTCGACACTTACAACGTATTCATCAGGTGAAAATGGTGTTGTATCAACTTTTATTGACCAGGTGTTGTGGTCAGCATTGCCATCAACGACCTTAACTGTGGCTGAAACGCCAGCGAATTCAGCAGGTGCCTCCTTTGGAGCAGGCTCGAACCGTGAAGAGATGACTTCGACAATTAATTCGTTGTCAACACCGAGGTTCGTTGTACCAGTGATGGTGAATATATCTCCGACGTACCTGTCACCAATTCTGTCAAATCTGATCCATGGATCTTCAACAAGAAATGAAACCCTGACATAGGTATCATCGATCTGCGGCTTGTTCAGCAGGTCGATGAGCGCCTGTGCTGCCTGAGCACCCTGCAGACTTCCTGGACCTTCAACGACGAACTCGTCCATCCCGTCACGATCCTGTACGATTGTTCTACCTCCTACTGTCCGAACCACAACGTCGAACTCATCATTCTCCATCGGATGCTGGACAACAACGAAGTACTCCCCGGCAGATCGATCAGCTGTCCATGCCGAATCCAGGTCATCGAATTCAAATGTCCCGTCATATTCGACATCTGTTGTCCAACGACCGAAATAGCCCCTGCCAAAGACCCAAACCGCTACACCGTCAGTGGGTTCACCTTTGGCAATTCCATGGATATAGATATCATAGCCCTTAGCAACAGTGGTTGCAGAAGGTGTAGCGGTAACGAATGGCTTCCTGAGGACGATGCTGACTGAGTCGTAGTCATTTGCATCGGCAAGGTTGTTCCTGTTGAACGGATCGGTTAATGCGTATACCGTGTATGAACCAGCGTCAAGACCGATTCCGCTTGTGGACCATTTCCTCTCATAGGTGTCGTCTGTGCGGACCGGTGTTGGTC
>QZAC01000038.1 GCA_003838065.1 Methanocalculus sp. MSAO_Arc2 | reverse complement strand
GTGATCATCTCATCGGGTGTCAGGAAAGGGATCGAACGGACAACGACGCTGCTTGTCCCGATCATCTTCGTCCTTCTTGCAGCGATGATCATCGTTGCTGTCCGTCTCCCTGGAGCAGATGCAGGCCTTCTCTTCCTCTTCACCCCTGATTTCTCGGTCCTGTCTGACCCCCTGTTATGGGGAGCAGCACTCGGCCAGGCCTTCTTCTCCCTCTCTGTCGGGTACGGCACACTTCTCACCTATGGTGCATACCTGGGTTCTGCTGAGAAGATCCCATCATCTGCTGCCATTGTAACAATAGCCGACATCTGCGTCTCTTTATTGGCCGGGATCGTCATATTCTCGATCGTCTTTGCGCATGGGCTCGAACCGGCTGCAGGCCCGGAACTCATCTTCACCACGCTCCCGTATGCATTCGAGATTATGCCGCTTGGTACAATAGCTGCATTCATCTTCTTTGCAATCGTCTTCTTTGCCGCGATCAGCTCCGGGATCTCCTTCATAGAAGTCCCAACCGCTGCCCTTGCAGAGACCTTTGGCCGGTCACGGAAGAAGATGGCTGCCCTTGTCACGGGTATTGCCATGCTGGCCGGCCTGCCTGCTGCTGCGAGCTACACCCCGCTTGCCCTCACAATACAGGGCATCCCCATACTCGATCAGATGGATGAGGTCTTTGGCACCATCGGCCTTTCGGTCACCTCGCTCTTAATTGCCGTTACCTTCTCCTGGTTCTTTGATCCGAAGACGCTCTGGGGGGATCTGTCTGGTCGGCACCCTCTCATCAGGATGCTTCCGTTCCTCTGCAGGTACATCATCCCGGCAGCGCTTGTGATCACCACCATGTTCAGGATTGCCGCGCTCTTCTGAAAGGAACTATACAAAATCAGAACTGCTGCCTCTTAAAGAGGTGGATACTCTTTGATATTCGTCTGGTGAGGTGATTAACTCCGAAAACACCACCACCGGTTGAGGTGCTCTCAACAGGTTACAGAACCGGGAATGTACCTGCAGACATCGATAAGAGTGCCATTTTTTTATAATCCGCTCAGCCAACACCATGATCTCATGGGGGATCGTCTCATCCACATAATCCTCACCGCAATTCATGCAGATCTCTGCCGGGACTTCTTTACCACCAGGGTGCATCCTTCCCGCTCGAAGGTGATCGTGGTCATCCCGGACGTGTTTCTCCATTCTTACAAATAACACACTTCATCATCATCTCCTCCTCTTGCTCTCTATCCATCAGTCTGGATCCGGTTCATATACGGTGATGATAATGATCTCTCCCTCATGTATAGTGTATGCTCCGACTACGTGGAGGGGTCGACTATTAACGACTCCTCATATGAGATAGCCTGGATATGGTTTGTCATCAGGATACTCTTCAATTATTGACTCTTCTTCTGACATCTCTCTTCCCCTGGGAAAATACCGGCATCACCTCCTCATACGCCCGGTCCAGCAGCACCCGGTAGTACGCACGATCCGCCGTCTTCGCCTCCCAGGGGGGGTCGACGATCAGCTGCTTCCCGTCCCGGACCACATACGCAATCTCCATCCCTGCTTCAACAGCAACACCTGCCATCCCATAGGCCCGGACCGCAGACCCTTCCAGGCACCGCCGGGTATACCCGGTCCTGCTCACCCGCCGGGAGATCACCAGGTCCTCCATTGCCGCCGTCTCAATGCCGGCAACCGCGTCTGCATGCAGCTCCTGCACCTCCGTGACAAGGCCCGGCAGATCGGCAGCACACTCAGCCCTCTCCAGCACCGAGAAGATCTCCTCCTGGAATGATCGGACATATGGCGGTGTATCTCTCCTCCGTGCGAAAACCCCGCGGATCTTCATCCCCCCGTCTGCAAACCGTCCGAAATACCGGTTGTAGGCACCGGTTCCGTCCGCCATCGGGAGGAATGCGATCCAGGAGTACGTTTCTGACTCGGTCGGGATCCCAAACGCCGCCTCGGTCTCGCGGACGAACCGTTGAATGTCGCCTCCTGTCACCCAGAGCGAATCAACGATCCCGTGGAGAACCCGGCAGCCCGCATCCTCGGCAATCTCCTTTGCCCCGATCAGGATCTCCCGTGCATGCCGGGTAATCCCCTCGTGCACCCTGATACACCCGAACTTTGCGTTCCGATACCCTGTATACCCAAAACTCGTGACCAGCATCCATTTCAGGAGGCTGTCCATCCCTGCAAACCGTGCATCCTCTTTCCTCAACGATTTCGTCTTCAGCCTGAGGGAGAGCACCGGGGCAAGCACTGATGCGAGGAAACCATCCCCGCCCCTGCCCTGCACCGTCTCGGGGGAGAGGTTTTTGCCCACGATGATAGAGGGGTACATCGAGGTGAAATCCACCTGGACAACGCTGTCATAGACCCCGGGTACCGGCTGAAAGATCATCCCGCCTTTATCTGCCTCCCGGAGTGCTGAGACCGGCCTGACCGATTCCGCATCCCATTTCCGGAACGGCACTGCAATTCCCTGTCGGATTGCCTCGTAGTTCTCATATGAGGAGATGAGGGTTCCCGGCGTGAACCGTGCGGTGAGATTTGGAGAAAGACCGGTCAGGCGCGAGGCGAGCAGCACACCGGTGATTCCGCACTCCCGGTACGTGAAACTCCGTGCAGTGTCGATTATGCACCGCCCCTCGGGAAGGAGCGCTCCTTCCCGGTGGACCATCTGCCCGTAACTCCAGTATGATCGTGCAGAGAGCCGGCTGTACCTGCCGGTCCTGCTGATCTGAAGCGGCACTCCATGCTGCTCTGCCAGGGAGACCAGCATCCCCATCCAGTAGTCGGCATGGGCAAAGAGGATCAGGTCGGGGTTTTTGTCATCGATGGCACCGGCAAGTCCCGATACAATCTCTTCACCTGATCCGGCTATCCCGTTTCCATCCACCATGATCCTGTTTACCTTCCGGCCCCGGTAGGGTGGATCCAGGACGCTGATCTCCATCACCGCAAGCGTCCGGTCAAAGGAGGTTTCAAACCGGTCTTCTCCAGGCAATGCACAGGCGGTGATCCCGTGCTCCGCAAGAAACCGCTGTTCGGGACGGATGTCCAGATTGTAGATCTTTGCAGTATACCCGGTCTGCTCCTCGATCTGTTCAGCAACCTTCCGGGGTGCAGTGATAAAATACCCGTCTTCCAGTGAGAAGATCGTCCTGATCTGGCATTCAGAGAGGCCATACCGGTCATCAAGGGTGTCAAGCATATCGCGGTGGAGATGGGGGTCTTCAAGGGTGAATGAGAATGGAGGGGAATATGCTGACCACCGTGATCCTCCGCCCCGCCCCCAGAACCGTATACCCCCTCCGGAGACAACTGCGTCAAGGATCCACATCGCGCTCTACCGAAGCATGCCCGTCCCTGGTCCGTATGCCCGGCCCCGGGACCAGACGCTCCATTGACTGATCCCGGTCTTTCAACAGCTCGATGAGGACCGAGAAGACTGCTGCTTCAAGGGGGTCATCAAAGGCATAAAACCCCTCGCCCGCATGTGCCCGCGCCATCATGGCGAGGCGGGTGGCATATGCCCTGTCATCTTTTCCAAGTGCCCGTCCTGCCCGTTCCCACCGGCGTGCGAGTTCGCCTACTCCCTGCCGGACACTTTCGATGCTCCGGCCCATCAGAATGCCTCCAGAGTGGACTGTCTGCCTTCCTGCCCACGTTTTCTTCTGTGCTTCACCGGTTTCCCGGTCTGTTCCAGAGCCCTGTTCTGTTCTGGTGCAAGGGTGATGATCCGGTCCGCATATGCAGCAAGCACTCCAAATGATCGGTCAGGAACCATGGTATACAGGATGACAAGCGATCCCGCCGCAACCTCCGCCATCGTCTGGCCAATGGCAGCCGTCATCCCCCCACCCGACGCTTCAAACAGTACCGGGTCATGCTCGATGAAGATGATCGTATGGCATGCATCCCTGAGTATGGTGAGGAGCTGGTGAGTGGTGAACGCCCGCCGCACATCAAACGTTGCATTCCTGTCGCCGATCCGTGTCAGGAGGCGGGAGCTGTTCCCGGAGATGTACAGGAACAGGTACCGCTTCAGTTCGGGCCGCCGTGCAAAGAGAGCGATCATCTCCTCTTCAGAAGCGACGACGGCCGCAAACATCCCGGTCCTGAGAGTTATATATGGTGCAAGTCGGATCTCCATACCCCTGTATCTGTGCGTTCCGGGTATTGATGATCGATGCCCGGGGTGCGAAAGTGAACGGGAATTATTTATCGTATCCTCTCCAAGCTACCGGTATGAATGTTTCAATCTCACGTCATGAAGGCGTTCTGGTCTTTGCCCCTGATGGCAGGCTGGATGGTCATGGCGCCAGAATCTTTGAGAAGGCGATACAATCGGCACTCCATGATGACGACTCGGCAGCGGTGGTTGATATGTTGTCTGTTGAGTATCTCTCAAGCGCCGGGATCCGCGTTCTTCTCGCCCTGGCAAAAGAGGTGAAGCGGCGCGGGGGTATGATGGCGCTTGCCGGGGTGCAGGAGTACCCGCTCAAGGTTTTGAAGATGGCAGGGTTCCACTCGATCTTTTCGATTGTCCCCGGGGTTGAAGAGGCAGTGCGGATCTGCAAAAAAGGTGAGATCGGCCTCTCGCTCATTGATGAACTCACCATCCCGACGGTGAAACATGGGGCTGTTTCATACCATATCGAGAAGGGTGGTACGGACACTGCCCGCCTGAAGGTCCGGGGGGACCTTGCCACCCTCCTCCATGCCCGGATCACGTCCGAAGACCTGCGGGAAGCCACCTTCACCTCCATACAATACTCCATCGGGCTTGGGGCGCTCAGCCCTGATGCAGCATCCGCTCTCCCGCTCCTTGGTGAGATGATCACCCTCCATGGCTCAATGATCTGGCTCCCAACAGATGGAAACGATACCCCTGACTTCCTGGCACCGGCAGGAGAAGATGCCCGGATCCCGGTTTATACCGCCTTCAATGTCACGCTCGTTGGTCCTTTCCACGAGTATATCTCCTTTGAATCAGACGACCCGGACGGCATCTCCCTTGACGACCTCTACCGGCAGATCTTTTCGTTTGCACGGGAACGGAGGAAGGACTTCAACGGTGTCGTTGCTCTTGCGGTTGCCGGTGTTTCAGCAGGTATGACCGGCTCGGGCCTTGCCCGCGCACCCCTGAAAGAGTATGGCGGGGGGCTTAAAGGTACTATCATGGATGAGGATGCGATCGACGACTGGTGTACGGTCAATGCATACCCTCTCCATACAGGCGATACCCTGGTCTCGTTTGGAGTGGGTGTGGACACAACAGCCGATCTCTCCTTCTTTGACCCGGTTGCCCTCCACTCCCTTGCCTATGTCCATCCCTCGCACAAAGGCAGATCGGATCAGGAGCTTCATAACCATGGTGTCATCTTCCGGGGCCTCCCCTGGGATCGGAATGCAAGCCTGGAGAAGTTGATCCGGACCCTTCTCCAGGAAGCAGAAATTGTGGACATGCGTCATCTCCTGGGCACCTCACGATTCCGCCGCGGTAAGGTGGGTGTGGCATATATCAGCGAGATCGCCGAAGAATAAACCCTGCTTCACCATGGTTGTGATGGTAGTATGTTCCTGACACATTTCCGTAACGTTTCAAAGAAAGCCGGGCTCCCCCCCGGCTCCCTCGTCCATGTTGGCGAGGCAACTGATGATCCCGTCACCATAACGGTGATAGACTATGACGCAGACGGAAACGTCACCGAACTCTGTACCCGCGATCCCGCCCTGCTCGGCACCTACCGGGACAGCCCGTCGACTACCTGGATCAATATCAACGGCATCCATGATACCGGTGTTATCCGGATGATAGGAGATCTCTTCTCGATTCATCCGCTGACCCTTGAAGACCTGATGAACACCACCCAGCGGCCGAAATTCGAAGAGTTTTCACACTATCTTTTCATCGTCCAGAGGATGCTCTCCCGCAATACAGGGGTAATCGAAAGCGAACAGGTTGGCCTGATCATCACCGGAACCTGTCTTCTCTCGTTCCAGGAACGGGATGGTGATGTCTTCGATCCGGTCAGAAACCGGATCAGGGCCCGGGGAAGAATCACGAAGTTCGACATTGATTTCCTGTGTTACACGCTCATTGATGCCATCGTTGATGCGTACTTCGAGATCCTTGAGTCGCTTGGAGAAGAGATCGAAGCACTTGAGGAGGTTCTTATTCAGAACCCTGATCCTGAAACTGTCGTCACAATTCGCCGTTTTAAACGGGAGATGATCACTCTCAGGAAGGCGATATGGCCGCAAAGAGAGGTCTTATCTGCACTTGAGCGGGCCGACTCTCCGCTCATCTCTGAGAAGACCGGGATATATTTCCGTGATGTCTACGATCACACCATCCAGGTGATCGATGCGGTAGAGACCCTGCGCGATATCACTGCCGGTATGCTGGATCTCTACCTTTCCACCATATCGTTTAAGATGAATGAGGTGATGAAGGTGCTCACCATCATTGCGACCATCTTTATCCCTCTCACGTTCATTGCAGGAGTGTATGGGATGAACTTTGAAAATATGCCCGAACTTTACTGGGATTTTGGGTACCATGCAACGCTTTTTTTGATGTTCGGCGTCTCGCTTCTGATGATCGTTTATTTCAGAAAAAAGCGCTGGATATAGGATGATAAACCATCTCTCTTTTCTGGTTTCAGAGCACCAACAGGTTCCATATCAAGGATAACCTGACCATGGACAACTTTTTGGTGAGGGAGAGCCCGTCTCTTCCGCGGACTGCCGACCACCTGCTCCAGTTCACGGATATACAGCAGAAGATCAGGTAGAACAATCCATGATCCAGGATTCACAAACAGTGGATACAGGTCCGGTGGAGGCGGGGTTGTGGAAATATACAGGAACTCCACGGGACGACCATCTGCAAGATCAGTCAGGAGTGCTGTTTTCTCCCTGACCTCCCTGATAAAAGCAGATGGAGAAGGGTGAACAATGGTTGACTCGGCAAAGTAGATCGTACCGAACGTATCTGCAAAGAGCAGATCGATCTCGGCCCGGACCCGGCCACCCGAACAGATCCGGATCCCCCCGTCGCGTGAGTACCAGATTCCCTGTTTCTGACCATTATATACAGGAGCATCTGCCCCAAAGGCGGCGATATATTGGATACGCGGATTGTCTTCCCCGGCTTTTCTCAGCAGCTCATAGATTGCGGCTTCAAAAAATCTCCCTTCAGCCCTCCTGCGTGTCTCGTAGTCGAAAGAGACAAGTCCCTTCCGGGTGGAGAGCGGCAGGTGCCGGAGTGCATGCAGTGCTTCTCCTCTGCCCATTGTGGTATCTCTCAGCAGTTGAGCCGCAAACATACACAACCGCTAATCACCGGTGGGTGAAGTAGGCGATGACCACACCGTCTTCAACCGAATCGATCCTGGCAAACCCGAACCGTTCGAACTGGACAGTTTCATCGACATATCCAGCTGCTTCTGCTTCACACACTCCCTCAAGCATTCCCCCGGGTGTCAGGACACGGCAGGGAACCGCACTATCCGGTGGAAGCCACTGGATGATCGGGGCTTTTTCCTTCCGGACTTGTGTAAGCGAATCCCCTGCATATACCGCCTCATGATCTCCGGTCATCCTGATATTGAAGAGATCTTTGAGCCGGACGAACCCTGTTTCCTTGATCTCCTGAGCCGGGACCAGGATCTCTTTTGTGAAGGTAAGATTCCGGCACCCCCTTTCAGTATCTCCCGGGTACCGGGGGATCTCGGCAGTCTGCTCTGGCGCTTCCTGCACCCGGAGTGTGATCGGATCTTCAACAAAGAAGTACCGGTTTGCGCCCCGGTCGATAACGTCCCGGTTCTTCGCAAAGAGATTGTCCCATGAAAACGAGATGTCTGTCTCGCCGATCCCGATCTCAATGATTGCAGATCGCACCGCTTCAGGGCGGATTCCGCGGCGAGCAAGCGCACGAAGCGTTCCAAGCCGGATATCGTCCCACCCAGAGAACCTGCCCTCCGCGATCCCCTGGTGCATTGACGATGTCGAAAGGACAAGACCCTCAATCGACATTCTTCCATAATGGAGGTAATGGGGTGGTGTCCACCCGAAGTAATCAAAGATATAGCGCTGGCGACGGGTATTTGCGATATGGTCTTTTCCCCTGATCACATGCGTCAATCCCAAAAGATGGTCATCGATTGCAACTGAGAAATTCATCAAAGGATAGACGGTTGCATCGACACGGGGATGTATCGGGGAATTGACGATTCGCATTGCAGAAAAATCGCGGATCGCAGGATCCGGGTGATCGGTCTCGGTTTTAATACGGACCGTTGCCTGTCCCTCAATAAAGGTGCCATCAAACATCTGCTCAAAAAGGGCTATATGTTCTTCAACCGGGATATTTCGACATGGACAGGCTTTTTTTGCGAGTTTCAGCTCCCGGAACCTCTCAGCTTCACAGCAGCAGATATAGGCACCTCCAAGAACAATCAGCTGCTCAGCATAATCATAATAGATATCAAGCCGGTCGCTCTGGTATACAATATCAGAGATTTCAATCCCGAGCCAGTCGAGGTCCTCAAGTACCATTCCATATGCATCGGGATCAATCCGTTTTGGATCGGTATCTTCCATCCGGCAGATATAAGCTCCTCCGTATCGCCGGACATATGCATCATTCAGCACAGATGCACGGGCATGGCCAAGATGAAGCGGACCGGATGGGTTTGGCGCAAAACGCATGACAACACCATCTTCAGCATCCGGGAGCGGAGGAAGATCAATGGTTCGCTCTTTTTTCTGGTGCATCGAGGCGTAAAGATCAGGTGCAATACTCATCAGGCGCTTCTCACGTTCTTCAGGAGTACGTGATTTGACATCCGAGAGAACTGATCCTATTATTTCGTTCAGCTCTTTAGCCCTGCTCCTGAGTTCGGGATGTGCTCCGAGCACCGCTCCGATCACGGCTCCGGCACGGGGGACATCCGCATGTCTGACGGCATTCTGGAGAGCGTATTTTTCAAGGATTCGAGGGACATCATTGTCCATTGTTAGAACCCCCGGGTCACGAAGAAGTCGATCATATTGATGATCAACTGTTTCTCCTCTGACTCCGGCAGGATCCTAAGGCCAGCTTTTGCATTTTCAACAAGATCCAGTGCTATCTGTTTAACATCTTCAATAACGCCTGCTGCCTCGAGCTCTGTTATTGCGCGGTTGATCTCCTCCTCAGTGAGATCTCTCTTATATCCCTCAAGGTTGATCCCCTTCTCTTTCGCGACGATCGCAATCAGGGTCTGTTTCCCGGCCCGGAGATCAGATGCCCGGTCTTTGCCGCTTGTCCCCGGCGGTGTGAGGAGATCAATGACATCATCCTGAATTTGAAATGCGATTCCCGTCGTCATACCCAGGTTATAGAGTACTTCAGCCTCACGGGCATTTCCTCCGGCAAGTATCGCCCCAATTCCTGCCGCGGCTGCATACAGGGCCCCTGTCTTCTTCCGGACCATATCAAGGTACTCTGCCCGGGAAACATCGCTTGTACGCTCAAACAGCATGTCCTCTGCCTGGCCCTGGCAGATCTCTTCACAGGCATTGGCAAGCATCGAGATTGCACGGACCTTTGCATCAGAATCTGCCTCAGCTTTACAGATCAGTTCAAACGCACGTGCATAGAGGACATCTCCGGCAAGGATAGCCGTTGCCTCATCCCAAACGCTGTGAACGGTTGGAACCCCGCGGCGGAACGTATCATTATCCATAATATCGTCATGGACAAGGGTGAAGGTATGGATCAGTTCAAGTGCGAGTGCTGCAGGCAAGACTGAATCTGATGCTCTCTTCCGGATAGCGTCTGCAGCAAGCATCACCATCGCCGGTCGGAGCCGTTTTCCGCCTGCCAGGAGGAGATGTGCACTGGCTTTGTTCAGATCTCCCGGAGCTTCTCCAAAGAAGCGAAACAGCGTCTTATCAACTATTTCCTGTGTGGATTCAAGATATTCATTCAGATCCATGATGATTGCCTCTCTTATGTATGGAGCAGGATTCGCTGTCCATTATGGAGCAGGTAGAGATCCTGGTGGAGTGTATATCCCATTTCTGCTGCAAAATCTGCATAAGCAGCCGTCATTCCAAGATCTCCATGAGTCGGGATGATATTCTGTGGGTTGAGTATATGAATAAATTCATAATGATCTTCCCGGTATCCATGGCCGGTAACATGCAGGTCGTCAAATATCCGTGCACCCATCATCTTAAGCCGTGTCTCGGTCAGATACCGCTGGCCATAATTCATTGGGTTTGGAATCACCTTTGCAGAGAATAACACTTTATCACCTTTGTCAATACGGTATGGGGTGTCTCCCTGTCCAATTCGTGTCAACACCGATCCCGGTTCTCCCTGGTGTCCGGTAATCACTGGCAGGAAATTCTCCTTTCCTTCCTTCATCATCCGCCGAAAGATCCGATCCACTGTCCGGCGGTTCCCAAATACGGAAGTTGACCGTGGAAAAGCGACCAGTTTCATCGATTCAGCAGTCGTTGCATACCGCTCCATCGATCGGCCAAGCAGAACAGGTTTTCTCCCGATCTCATTGGCACACTCGGTGATCGTCTTCAGGCGTGCGACATGCGAAGAAAACGTCGTCACAAGAATCGCATGTTTGTCATCTTCGAAACTCGTAATGGTGTCACGGACGAGATCCCGGGCGATCCGCTCACTTGGTGCTCTCCCGTTTGAGGTGATATTGACGCATTCAGTGATGAGAGCGAGCACCCCTTCTTTTCCAAGTCTGGTTAACCGGGCAAAGTCCGGCGGCTCTCCGATGATTGGCGTTCTATCGAGCTTGAAATCGTTTGCATATACAATCGCGCCATGGGGTGTGTGAAGCACCGCCATTACCGTATCGATGATCGAGTGCTGAGTCCGGACAAACTCAAGTGTCAGGTGCTGTGATATGGTATATCTACCGCCCGCCTTCAATGCAAAGAGCTTGTTGTTCACACCAAATTTCTGTTCCCCTGCGATTTGCTGCCGTATCAGTTCTGTTGTGTAGGGTGTCGATACGATGGGTGCGTTATACCGGTGGGCCAGCTTTGGGAGCGCACCGATATGGTCAAGATGCCCGTGCGTGCAGACGATCGCCCGTACTGTTCCTTCGATCCCGTTCATCACCGTGTCATCAGGGATTGCTTTCATCTCGATTAAGTCGAGCGAGTGCATATTCTCGACTTCAGCATCCTCATGGATCATAATCCGGTCAAGCCGAAGTCCCATATCGAGTATCACGATATCCTTGCCGCAGCGAACAGCGGTCATATTTCGACCGACTTCGTCATATCCGCCAACGGCGATAATTTCTATCTCCATAATTAAACCTCTAATCGTATTTCTGTATCATATCGCGAGTAGTTCCGGTAATATAGGTCCTGGCTCTCCGCATATCGGATATCGTCCTGGCTCCCGAGAGGAACATCGCTGCTTTTAATTGACTGTGAATATGATCGACTGCAGAATAGAGTGCATTATCACTCTCCATAGCAGGTGCAAGCAGTGGGAGTGCCATCCCTGCGAGATCGGCTCCGAGTGCAAGGGCTTTTGCGATATCAATGCCGCTTCTGATCCCCCCTGTTGCAATGACCGGACCTCCGGTCTCTCTGACTTCAATCAGGCTCACAACTGTCGGTATTCCCCAATCAACGAAATCATTACCGAGACGCTGGAATGATTGTTCACCAGATTCTTTGCCCCGGATTCCTTCAACAAGGGCCCAGGAGGTACCGCCATGGCCCCCGATATCGATTGCCTGTACGCCTGCGTTCCAGAGGGCTGCTGCCATCTCCCGTGAAATGCCTGATCCGGTCTCCTTTACAATGACCGGATATGATACCTCCGCACAGAGTGTCTCAATTGCCTTGAGACATCCGGTCCCATCCCGGTCACCTTCCGGCTGGATTGCCTCCTGGAGAAAGTTCAGGTGTATTGCTATTGCATCAGCATCGATCATCGAAACTGCTTTTTCTGCCCATTCGATACCCTGATCCCTGAGCTGAACAGCCCCGATGTTCGCTGTAACAAATGCTGTTGGTGCTTCTTCACGCACAACCGAAAATGAACCGGCAAGTTCAGGCTGTTCAAGTGCTGCCCGCTGGGATCCGACTCCAATGGCACACCCAAATCGTTCAGCAGCCCTGGCAAGACGGCGGTTCACCCCGGTTGTTTCCGGATGGCCGCCGGTCATTGCGGCGATGAAGAGAGGGGATGAGAATGAGTGGCCAAGCAGGCGGGTAGATATGTCGATCTGTTTGAGATCACATTCGGGCAATGCGGTATGGACAATGCGAACATCAGAGAAACCCGGTTCTCCGGCTTCAACATTCTCCTCCCTGCAGATCCGCAGGTGATCGAGTTTCCTGGTCATGGTTTTCTCTGGCCGTTTCATGGATGCACCTCCACGATTTCTGTTCCGCCATGGGGTTCTCCCCTGAGAAAATCAGCCAGTCGATCAATATGGAATATTGAGGAAGGAATGCCGTAATCGGCAAGGGCAAGAAGCTCCATCACCTTCCCACGCATACCACCGGTTACATCAGTATTTTCAGAATTTCCAGGATCAAGGGTATTGATGCTGTTTCGTGTGATCGTCGGGACGACAGCTCCGCCTGCAATGACGCCGGGTACATCGGTTGCAAGTCCGACACGGTTGGCAGCAACCCTGTGTGCAATATGCAATACAAGCTGATCTCCTGATATGATGCAGGCGCCACGTCTTCTGTCCATTACAACATCCCCATGCACCACAGGAATGATGCCAAGTGCGGCCATTTCTGTGAGTTGATCCGTTTCAAAACAGACGAGCCGTCCGCTCTCTGCCAGGGATCCGCAGAGGGGATGTATCCCGATTGCGTCAAGTCCTGCGTTCATGAGTGCCCTGACGACAATGGTGTTTAACCCTGCAACTGCCCGGTGTGTTTCACCTATACCAATTGCATTATCGTCTGTTACTCCGTTCTGGATTCTATACCGGTGTGCCTCTGGATGACCGCATGATCCTGCCCCGTGAACAATGATGAGCGGGAATTCCCGATGACATGCGATCGTCTCCGCTATCAAGGAGAGCCGGTGATGGTGTATCACTCCGTCACTCTGCTTCTCGGTGAGGATCGATCCCCCGAGCTTGAGTACAACCGTATCACTCATCTTTCTCTTTCCGTACACCCTGGGTATCGATGCCGGTAATGATTGCACGGGCGTCACATGCTTCAATGGCACCGGCAACCCGGGTCTTTGCACTCTTTGAACAGAGTGCGAACATGCACCCTCCCCCCCCTGCTCCGGTCATTTTTGCACCGAGTGCGCCAGCTGCCCGTGCAGCAAGCACGAGACGGGAGAGCTGGGGGTGGCCGACCCCCAGCGCATCGAGGAGTGCATGGTTCATGTTCATCAGGTTTCCAAGTTCTCGTGGGTTATTGAAATGGTGCATCGCACATGTTGTCACCGCGGCGATCGCATCGATGATTGGATCAGCAATCTCCGGGCGTTTCCTCTTCAGTTCGGCAACCCGTGCAACCATAGAGGATGTACTGTGGTGGGTCAGGCTGTTGCCGATGACAAGTTGCATCTGTAGAGGTGGGAGCCTCCGTTTTGCATCACCGGTGATGAGCACCATACCCCCAAATGTTGAAACATAGGTATCTGTTGCGCTTGCCCTTCCATCCTGGATGTTCTTCTCAACGGTATGGGCAATTCCTGCAAGTTCCTCAAGGCTCTTCCCCATATCAAATTCATCATTGATCGCATTGAGGGTCGCGACAGTTACCGCCGCAGATGATCCAAGGCCGGAAGAACTGGGTAGCTGGGATCTGACATATACTGATCCCAAAACCCCCATCTGCCGGAAACACTCGGCAATATATGAAGAATTCGGTTTCTTCTGTCGTTTTGCCTTCCTCACCGTGACCATGACCCTTGGTTTGATTGCCATGGCAATCCCGGGCTTTCCATAGACCACAGCATGTTCACCAAAGAGGAAGATTTTGCCTGGTGCGCTCCATGTTGCCAACCTATACCACCGCAATGGCTGCGTAACCGACGACATCCCGGTCTCCGGTCACATCTCCGCTTGTCATGTACGTAAGGAGTACCCCCTTCTCTGCTCCGAGATCGGCAGCAGCCCTGATCATCGCCGCAATGGGCCCGTATCCGCATGCAGATATCCCGAGTCTGGTAATACGCCTGTAAAACTCATCACTGTCAAGCGAGAGGACCGGCTCAATTGCCGCAGCATCCAGCTTCTCAGCTTCTCTCTGGGGAACATAATGTGAAAAATCACTCGAAGCGACGATGATGGCTTCCTTTTTTGTCTTCTGCAGTGCTGAGAGGATCAGCCCGGAGAGCCGCTCGGCTTCTGCCGGTGACTGGTCACCCATCAGGATCGGTGTAATTCTGGCACGCGGAAACCGGTATTTGATGAACGGCATCTGTGTTTCAAGTGAGTTCTCGTTATCCTGGTGTGCTTCCTCATCAACCGGCAGTTCAAGTGCAAGAGAGAGCCTCTCATCGTTTGTGATGATCCCAAGCGGCGTCTCCCATGGGAGGGTCGAGACACAGGTCCGGTAACCGCGATGGCTTGGACCGATGACGATGAATGTGCCGGAGAACCCGGGATCGATACAGCTGTATCCTCGTGCGGCAACACTACCCGAATACGGGTATCCGGCATGGGGTACAACGATGCCGAGGGGATGCAGGCGATCTGCTGGCTTCTGGAAGAACATCTCAAGCACCTGCTCGAGGTGTCCGGGTTCTGCCGGATAAAACATCCCTGCCATAGTACTCATACGGATCTCCATAGCCTCCTCACCTCTTCTGGCAGTTGTCTTTCTGACTATTTAAATATCGGTCTCGAAGTCTTCGGGTGTAAGTGAGGTAACCACACCACGGAGCCGGAGCATCTCCTTTGTAAGGAGATAATATACCATCGAGAGCGCTTTTCGCCCTTTGTTGTTCGTCGGAATAACCAGGTCGATATTCCGGAGGCTATTGTTTGTGTCACAGAGGGCAATGACTGGAATTCCGGTTTGAACAGCTTCCCGTACCACCTGGGCATCTCCAATCGGATCAGTGACGATAACGACATCGGGTTCGATATACCTGTTCAGGGTCGTCTGGTTCAGGGCCGGGTTTGTCAGCATACCCGGGATGAACCGCCCTGTTGCAGCCATCGCGCCGATCGTATCGGCAAACTTCCGGGCAGGATACTGGCCGTATTGCCGTGAGGTGACGGCAAGGATCTTCGGGGCTTCAAACCGGGAGAGGAATTTTGCCGCCTGTTTGATACGTTCGTCTGTTTTTCTGATATCAATTATATACAGGCCGTCTCCACGGACCCGGTAGATGAAGCTCTTCATCTCATTGCTTTTCTGTTGTGTACCAATATGAACACCTGCCGCAAGGTACTCTTCGACCGGGACAAGGGGTTCGTTCAGTTCAATATCTAGTTCAGTCTCGCTCATGCGAAAGTCTCCGAAATACGAATTAACTCATTCAGCTTTGCTATTCGCTCGCCGCCAACAATGCCGCATTTGAGATAGATGCACCCAAAAGCAACTGCAAGATGGGCGATGGTGGTATCCGTGGTCTCTCCTGATCGGTGGCTCATGACGGTCTCAAGCCCGAATTTGTGCGCCAGACGAACGGCTTCGTAGGTGTCAGTGAGACAACCGATCTGGTTTGGTTTGATGAGGACCGCGCTTGCAGATACACATTCAATCCCCATCCGTATACGCTCAGGATTTGTGACAAAGAGGTCATCACCACAGATGAGGCAGTTTTCGCTGATCTGATCGGTCAGGGTTGCGAAACCTTCAAAATCCTCTTCATGAAGTGGATCCTCCACATAGACAAGGTTAAAGGCGTCGACAAGATCGGCGATGTAGGTGATCTGATCTTCTGTTGTCCTGGTGCGGTCGCGGTAGACATATCTCCCCCCATTCCAGAGTTCGGTTGCCGCAACGTCAAGGCCGATCGAAACAGAGATACCGGTCTTATCACTGACCTTTCCGATCGCTTCTTCAATGAGCTCAAGTGCGTCAGTGTCTCTGATCTGAGGCGCCCATGCCCCTTCATCTCCTTTCCCGCAGGCAATGCCGCGTGCGGTAAGGAGTTTTTTAACCTCCTTGTGGACGAGTGCGTTTGTCTCAACTGCCTCGACTGTTCCCGACGCACCGGTCGGGATAACGAGAAACTCCTGGATCTCGGTTGCTCCAGGAGCGTGGGCACCCCCTCCGATTACGTTTCCAAGAGGAAGAGGGGCAATATCTGCAAACACCCCGCCGAGATAGGCGTAGGTTTCCATCCCCAATGCTGATGCCGCCGCTTTTGCATTTGCAAGTGACAGGGCAACAGCAATGTTTGCTCCGATGCCTGCGAAATTATCGGTGCCATCTGTTTCATGGAGGATGCGATCGAAGGTCACCTGCTCACGGGAGTCCAGACCGATAAGTGCGGGGATGACTGTTGTGTATGCATATGGTATCGCCAAATCCGGCAGTTTTGCAACTGCTTCATGGGTCCCTTTGCTTGCACCGCTTGGGGCTGCTGCACGGCCGAATCCACCTTCCACCCATATATCGGCTTCAATAGTTGGTTTTCCACGGCTATCCAGGATTTTTCTGAGCTTGATGGCTTCGATCGCCGTCATGCAACCACGACTTCCCGTTCCCCGTAATGGCGCTTGACAGTGATGGGTACAAGTCCCCTCTCAAACTCTTCAAGCGCAATCTCCAGGGGATCTATGCGGCTGGTTCTCACAAGGACCGGTGCCCCCATCGATATCTGGAGGGCTCTGGCTCCAATGATCCTGGCTCGCTCATATCGAGTGTAGGATATCATAATAATCATCCGTAAAATCTATTGTTGAACAGAAATGGGGTCGCTGAGATTCGAACTCAGGTCACTGCGTCCCGAACGCAATAGGATAGTCCAGGCTACCCCACGACCCCTCACTGATAGGGATACAGCTCGTCAACAATCTCCTTATGTGAGAGGAGCATCCTCCTGCAACAGTACCGCTCCAGCCCGAAGCTGTCGAGGATCACTTTTGGATCCTCTTCAGCCGCACTTCGTTCTTTGAACTCATCCCATGCTGTGGAAATCACTTTTCCACAGGTGAAACATCGTACAGGTATCATTATCCACGATTCCTTATTAGTCTGCTGATTTAACGGTATGATTTCTGGAATTTCTTTCTCGCACCACGCCCATGCGGTTTCTTTGCCTCTTTCTGGCGGGAATCATTGACAAGGAGTGTCCTGTCATATGCAAGGTAGATCTCTTTGATGGCTGGATCGTTTGTCCAGCTCAAAATACCCCTCCCGAGTGCGGTGCGGATAGCTTCAGCCTGCCCGATGATGCCTCCGCCGGAGACATCGACGTCAATATCGATTCCATCAGCCACATGAGGAGCAAGCACAAGAGCCTCAGCAATTTTCATCCGGATCAGATCAGACCCATAAATCTCAAGAGGAACTGAATTAATCCTGATTCTTCCTTTTCCCTCGCGCAAGGTTGCGCGGGCGACCGCGGTCTTTCTTTTTCCACTTGTATTAATAATCTTTGTCATCGAGTTTCCTCTCTTAGAACTTTGCTCCGAGGTTCTGGCTTACGGCCTCCAGTGTCAGGTACCTTGGTTTGTTCAGCCTGTTGCGATGCGCCTCATCAAGGATCTCCATCTCAAAACCGGCGAACTCTTCAGGAACCCCTACGTATGTCCGGACTCTCCGGAATGCTTCGGCACCAGGTCTGGTTTTATACGGGATCATGCCGCGGATAGATCGTTTCATGATATGATCAGGGCGGCGCGGGAAGAACGGCCCCCCCTCAACAGACCCTCTTGCTCTCCTCTGGTGGTACTTTTGAAGGATCTCTGCTTTTCTTCCTGAGACAATTGCCTTTTCTGCATTGACGATCCGAATCTCTTCACCCTGCATGATTCGCTTTGCGACAATACTTGCAAGCCTTCCGAGGAGGAGATTTTCTGCATTAATGATGGTTGCCATCGGGTATCACCTCAGTATCCTGACCCGGCTGCCACGCGGGTTTGCGATGACAAGTTCTTCAATTGTCATACAATCACCGCTTGCCTGTATGATCTTCTCGCGGGCAGATTCGGAGAAATGTAACGCCGCTACCCGTACCGACTGGTCCAGAACTCCGCTCCCGAGCACCTTTCCGGGAACGAGAATGATCTCATCTCCCTGTGCATACCGGTTAATCTTGCCGATGTTGACCTCGGCATAGTGTCTGCTGGACGTGTCGAGCCTCCCTGCAATCTCACGCCATATATGTGCCTGGTTTGTATGGGATGCAGTTTTGAGCATCCTGATTAGATTTTCGAGACGCGGGTTTGTTTTGCTCGATCTCTTCATCTACAGTCCCTCCATGGATATTTCCTGTATAGATTTTACCAGATCGCCAGATCTGTTTTTCATGTACAATAGTCCCTCTTTGATAATCTGCTCTGCTGAAAGTGATCCATCACTTTCAACAATAAAGAGGAATTTTGTACTGTCAGCACCCGGATGAATGGCCGACTCATCTCCAATTCCAGTTCCAAAGCATGCTTTTTCACAGAGACCGCAGAGTGAGCAGGACTCAAGCTTTCCTTCCACAATACGAACACTCTGCCCTCTGACTTCGAGAACACTACGTGGGCATTCCTCCACACACATGCCGCACCCATCGCAGAGGTCAGTGATCTCTATCACCGGATATTCTTTGAATCCACATGTAACAGTTGGTTGCCACTTTGCATGTTCTGTTCCGGAATTCAGGTATGCCGTTGCTTCAATGACGACTTTCTGGTCCTCCCAGAGTTTGACCAGGGGAATATTCATATCGACCGGGGTCGTCATTGGGTCCTCTGATATCAGATCTCCTGAATAAACGGTTCTCGGACCCTCAACGGTGAGGGTGAATACGACCCTGCAATGAGGACATCCTTTCCCTTCGCAGGAGCATGCTTCTTCTCTTACAAAGCGGGACAAATCGGTTCTGATCGGGATCATGCCGATCCGGTGGGCAAGCATCTCATCAAAAAGGACACTTGTATTGTCATAGATCTTGATATCGTCAATGGCCAGTGTTGGAACCTCACCGATCATCGATCGCCTGAGGCTGTTGGCAAATGCCCCTGAGACTCCACTCAGGGTAAACCGGGCAATGGAATCCTCAAGCCTGCTGAATTGGATCTCCATCAGACTCTCCTTCCCCGCCTGCCGCCGCGTGAACGGATATTATCGTGCGCGACCGGCGTAACGTCTTCTATTCTGCCGATGCGGATGCCTGCACGGGCAAGTGCCCTGATTGCAGCCTGTGCACCAGGACCCGGGCTTCGCTGCTTGCCCCGGCCGGGTGCCCGCACTTTTACATGCAGACCGACAAAACCCTTGTCACGGGCTGCCTGTGCAACATTGGTAGCCATCTGCATTGCGGCATAGGGAGAGCTTTCATTCCTGGCCTGTTTGACGACCATACCCCCACTGCTCTTGCAGATTGTTTCAGCACCGGAGAGATCGGTTACAGTGATGATGGTGTTGTTAAATGATGCATAAATATGGGCAATGCCCCATTTGTCACTTACAGCTGCCATATCTATCCCCTCACACTCTGAATCCGGCCTCGCTCAGGATTGCTCTCCTGTGCAAGCGATGATGTCTGGTAATAATCAATCCCGTCCTCTTCTGCTCTTGAAACCAAATATCCCGGGATAGAGACGCGCCTGTCATTGATAGCGATATGTCCATGGTTGATCAGCTGGCGGGCCTGTTTTGGCGAGCGTGCAAGCCCTTTCCGATAGACCATCGTCTGGAGCCGCCGTTCAAGGATATGGTTGACGGTCAGTGAAAGGACATCGTCTATGGTTGCTCCCGGACCGACAATACCGTATCTTTGAAGGTGTGTGAGCAGCTCTTCTCGGCGTGTTTCAACCCGTTCTTCCTCAACACCGCCTGATATCATCGCAAGGATGTTCCGTGCACCCTGTCTGTGGCGGCGGAGGATATGAACTGCCTTCCAGATCTCCTTTTTGTTCCTGAGCCCAAACGTGATTGCCAGATTCCGTTCCTCATCAATCCGTGTCTTTTCAAACCGGCGCTGTGGAGATTGGTACTGTTTATGGTTCTTTCCTGGATATCCCATTCTGCTTCACCGATCACTTCTTCTTCTTGGATACGCCGACTGTAGCCCCGGTTCTTCCGGTTGATTTTGTCCGCTGTCCACGCACTTTCTGTCCTGTTTCATGCCTGATCCCCCGGTAACAGCGCATCTTTTTCATGATATTGATGTCCTCATCACGTGTGAGATCCACATCAATACCAAGCAGGTGCCGGACCTTGCCGGTGTAGAGATCTTTTGGCCGGTTTGTCATCCAGTTCGGGACTGTTTCAACGTAACTATCCACAACAGTGCGTATACGGTCTACTTCTTCATCTGATAGTTTTCCCATCAGTTTATGGGTGTTGATGCCGGCCTTGCGTGCCAGGATGAGCGCGGTGTGGACTCCCACGCCCTTGATGCCCGTCAGCGAGATCTGGACCTGTTTTGTGCCGTCGAGATCAGTGTTGCTGACGCGTACGAAGTAATTCAGTTCGGTATCTTCCATGAGTATTCCTCTTCTCTTCTTCCTGGAGCGCTGAGGGAGGGATTTGAACCCTCGAGTCCAAAGGACACAGGTTTAGCAAACCTGCGCCATACCAGGCTTGGCTACCTCAACAGAGATGTCGCATCTTTCGACACTCGCAGTGCACTTGATCAGCACCGCTCCATAAAGTGAGTGCTCTATACTATTGGAAGAAAAAGGTATTAATGCTTATGGGTGATCAGATCTGCCTTTCACGCCTGATTCCTGAGGAGACAAGAGCAGAGGCCATCAGGGGGATGGCGATCGTTGCATCGCAGAAGCACTGAACTCGTGGACAGGTAACCGTCTCTTTGCCCCAGCTGATCGCTTCTTCAAAGGTGCATCCCGAGAGCCCTCCAAAGTGGGGTGTATCGGTTGTAAACTGGATGGCATAGGCATGTCCCCCGAGATTGCAGTCATGGATGGATGAGATCACCTGTGTCTGCTGGATGAAGTTCTTCGGGACACCGCCTCCGATATAGATGACCCCGGTTTTCGCAGCCTTCTCCACGATCTGGGTGATTTCGTGGGTATCACTGATCTGATCAACTTCCACATGAGTTCCAGCCCGTCGTGCCATGACCAGGCTGATCCCGATCGATGAATCTGCAATTGCAGGGACAAAAATCGGTATATCTTCTTTAAAGCAGGTTGCTGTAAGCGATCGGCCCCCGGGCCGGGTCTGGATGATCCATTCTCCGATCCGTCTGATCAGCTCGCGGCTCGATCCCTGAAACGGTGCAATTGTTTTAATAAAGCTGGCCACACGATCATCAACATCCCGGAACTCGTCTTCATAGGCGAAGACATCGTATATCCGGTCAATCCCTTTCTCGAAAAGTTCGGCGTCATTGACATGGTGATGACCACGGTAGTGCCGGATGCCCAGGTGCTCGCAGATGTCATGGAAGATGTTTGCACCGGTTGACACGATTCCATCGATATAGTGCCGCTCTGCAAGCGCTATCAGGCATTCCTGCATCCCGGCAGGGATCATTGCACCAGAGATGCCAAGCAGGATTGTGCAGTCAGGGTCCTGTATCATTTCGGTCCAGATCCGGTATGCTTCACCCATTTTCCGTCCCTGAAACCCTGTTTTGCTCATGGCATCAAGGAGATCGGCTATTCGCTCTGTTGGATATACCGGGGTGGTGGGGGTCAGCTCCATACAGAGTATTACTTCAGCTACCAGTATAAAATGACCGGATTCGGAAAATGTATTTTGTGTATAAAAAGAGAGGATAGTATCAGAGTGCACCGATAAGCGATCTGCGGGTGACCAGGCCGATCGGTTTTTCCTCATTGGTCACAAGAATGGTGCTGATATTCTTTTCATTCATCAGATCCACGATCTCATTGACTGATGACTTCAGGTCAACAGTGATGACGGGGGTGCTCATGATGTCTTTTGCAATGAGATTTCGGATCCGGTTGTCATGGTGCCTAACTTCAACCATCTCTTTGAGCCTGACGACAGCGCGGGCAAGATCAGTCTCGGTTACGATGCCAAGCACCTGTCCATTATTGTTGACGATGAACCTGGTTGCCGAATCATCAACCATCCTCCTGTGAAGGTGCACGATCCGGTCCTCTGGCATGATCCGTGGAGCAAGTTCGATGACATCCTCAAGCGGGCAGTCAGGTCTCATCACCCTGAGAAGATCGCCCATAGTCACCCTCCCGATTAATTTGTGTTCACTGTCAAAGATCACGACGATCTTGTAGTTCTGAAGGAGCGGGACCAGTATATCGATCTCCTGGTCAGGGTATGCGAAGGTGAAGTCTTTTTGTGTGACATTTGCGACATGTATCTGGGTAGGTGGAATGGCCCCGGTCTTCTTGCTGCCTATCTTTTCCGCAATGGTGCGCCTGGATGCTGTACCGATGACCTTATTCTGGTGTGTCACGATAATCGGGTCTACCCCCTCATCCAGCATACGGTCGAGCGCCTCGGTAATGAGAGCCGATTTCGCAATACTGACAGGTTTGGACATGACGTCTTTGATGGTTAGTTTGGCTGTCATAGTGCTACCTCTTTCAGTATGTCGTCTCGTTTTAATATCCCTTTGATTTCATCCTCTTCTACAGCGATGATGCTGTTGATCTGGTGTTTTCTCATCAAATCAATCGCATTTGTGATCGAATCATCCGGCTTGATCGTTATCACTGGCCGTGACATGACGTCCTCTGCGATCCCGGACACCTGGCGGACATGCCGGAGGCTCTTCCTCCCCCCGGCTTCGTCCCGCCTCAGGTGCATAATATCCTTCTCGGGCACACCGGTATGGTCGAAGTATTCATAGAATGCGATGTTGGATTCGGTAATGACGCCGGCGAGTGTCCCATCGTTATTGACAACGAGAATTTTATCGTTTCTCTCCCGGATAATGTCGATGACATGGTTCAGGGAATGATACCGTGAAACCGTCATCACGTCCTCCATGATATCGGAGACCTTTGCTTTGATCTTCTCGACTTCTTTTGATGCCATAATGTCGCTTTTTGTAATGATCCCCTCAACCCTCCCAAGTTCGGTTACCGGAAGGCCGCTGACATCATGAGTGAGCATCAGATGTACAGCTTCGCGTGCTTTCATCTGCGGGGATATTGTTATTGGATCCCTCCTCATCATCACCTCAACCGGAATCCTGTCTATGGGGCGTCTTCTCCAGATGGGATCGCTCTGACGAAACCCGTATGCGATGTCTTTTTTCGTGATAATACCTGCCAGATTCTCATCGTCATTAAGTATAAGGAGCCTTGATATCCGGTGTTTCAACATAAGGTTACGGGCATGCGCAATATTCTCTGTCCTGCCCACGACATAAACCGGGGATGACATTATATCTCTGACAATCATGGTGCTTCACCTCTTTGCGAGCGTTCTGACCAGATCAAATTCAGTTATCATTCCAATGAGCCGCGAATCTTCGGTTACGGGAAACGCACCGATGCGTTTGTGCACCATTTCACGTGCTATTTCGTTGATGCTTTTATCAGGTGTTGTTGTCTGAAGATTGCCGGCGATGATGGATCGAATCGGCAGTGCCGTTACCTCTCCGACATCACCAGTTTCCATCTTCCGAAACACCTCCCCGGATCCGACATATTTCATGATATCGGTAGCAGTTACAATCCCAAAGAGAATATCATCAGAGACGACCGGCAGTCTCCTGAATCTATAGGAATTCATCTGTTGTGCGACAGTGGCGATTGAGCAGTCCGGATTGGTAACACGGGGTGTCTGTGACATCACCTCCTCGACGGTGAGGGGGCTCTGTTCCTGAAAGAGAGCTTTCAGGAGATCATGTTCGGTTACCATACCGACCACCCTGTCATCCTCATCAAGAATTGGAGCTCCCCCATGCCTCTTTTCAACGATCAGATCGATTGCGTCATTGATCTCATCACCCACACTGAGCGAAAGCACCTGTTCGGTCATTATCGTCCTGAGGCTATCGTTGATTGCAGAGAGGAAGTTTCCCTGATGTTTATTTTTTACCAGGTTATACCGTGTCCCTCCCCCCATAAAATCAACGATGTCAGAGACGGTGATGATCCCACGAAGGTAGCCGGAACCGGCATCAGTAACCGGAAGCCTGCGAAACCCTTCACGGGTCATGGTTTCAACACCATCACAGATGCTCATTGTCGGAGGCACACAGATGACGTTTGATGTCGCGATGGCCATTATCTCGCTTGTGCGTTCTGCAGGGCGCGATTTAAATTCTATTGGCCCTCTGTTCTTTTTCCCAGCCATCATTAGATACCTTTCACTTTTATTTTGCCCTGAATTCTTCTCGTGCATGGATGACCCTCTTATGCCTTTCTGACAAGGGATTGCAGGACGTCATGGCGGTCCAGGATCCCGACTATCTCATCTTGTTCAACAACCGGAACACGGCTGATGTCATGGGAGACGAGGAGACCCGCAGCATCGGATACTGTCGCATCCGGTCCGGTGGTAATCACCGGTGTTGTCATGACGCGGCTGATAGTGGTTTTTGCGCTATTTACGATGGAGTGCCTGATACCACCGTTTTCAATCAAATCACGGCGGGAGACGATCCCGATTAATATTCTATTCTTCACAATCGGCAGGGAAGAATAGCCACTCTCGATGATTTTGGAGTATACCTTCTGGATGCTGTCGTCAACGCTGGAGCAGACGACGTTTCCGGTCATATAATCTGAAACAGCCCCGGAGATCTCATGACGTGACACCAGAATCGGAAAGAGATCACGGAGCAGGATGATACCAAAAAAATCCCCTTTTTCACTGGTCACTGCGGCGCTGTCCGATCCGGTTGCGAGAATGGCTGCAGCAACATCTTCAAGTGATGTATCCATGGGTACAGCCGCTGCATCACGGATAAATCCGCTAATCGTCACATTCGATCGGGTATCGGTTATTTTGAGGACATCGGTGATGTCTATCATCCCGAAAACGCGTTTTTTCTCGTCGGTGATGTATATCTCACGATAGACATCATCACGAAGAAGCTGCCGCGCCCGGGTGATATATTCGTCTTTATGAAGCGTTTTAACTTCGATCAATAGATCACGGGCAATTTTCATGGAATGGACTCCTCGTCACGGCAAACCGGGCAGGTGTTCTGGTTATCAAAATACATGAGATCATCGGACATGCTTCCACACCGGTCACAAATACCTGCATGATAGTCGTCCATACGGTTGATTACGATCAAATCGCTCATGATCTCGTTTATCTCATTTGCCACGCTCAGGATGTCCCGAACAGTGATCATGCCAATGACCTTCTGACCTGTATCCACTACCGGGAGTCGCCTGACCTTTTTTTTCACCATCATGCGTGCGGCATCAGCGATAACGGCATCTGCTCCGACTGTGATCAGCGGTGTGCTCATGACGTCCTTGACATATACCTCACCGGGTTTTCTGTCTTTTGCTATTACTTTACAGTTGAAATCTTCCTCGGTTACAATGCCGATGGGCAGGTTGTTCTGAAGCACGATACAGCTCCCGACCTCATCACGGCACATGGCCCGGGCTGCATCAGCAGCCGTTGCATATGCATCGATAGTGGTGGGATGAAGTTTCATTACCTCCCGCACAGGGACGCGTGTTTCGAAATCCATGTTGTCACTCTGTCTCATTCTGTATGTTTCACCTCCTTCTTCTGCTCTCCGCTGATAACACATCTACTATGCCATACCCATATTAAAAGGATTCGTGATGCAGATCAGATTTGTATTCAGGTATATTAGTAGATGCGACAAATCTAACCGGTTCTGTATTTGTGGGTAGTATTATTAGGAATCGAGAGAAGAGTACAGGTACCACCGCAATTAAAATTGCTTGCGTTAAGGGGATGACAGATGAGCATGTTCACTCGGGCTAGAAAGAGATTAAGCAGGTTTTTTCAATCAGTATTTCGCAGAAAAAGGTCTCGTATAGGTATTTATGGTCCGCCGAACGCCGGGAAGACGACACTGGCAAACCGAATCGTGCGAGACTGTTCAGGTGATGCAATCGGACCGGTGTCTGAGATACCACATGAAACCCGCCGGGCACGGCGCAGGGAAGATGTGGTGATTACCGGGGCAAACGGAAATACTCTTACCCTGGATATCGTTGATACTCCCGGTGTAACCACCAAGATTGACTACCATGATTTTCTTGAGTATGGTCTTGAGCAGGATGAAGCGATCACCCGGGCACGTGAGGCAACAGAAGGTGTTGCCGAGGCAATGCACTGGCTTAGAGAGGATATCAACGGGGTCATCTATGTCATGGACAGCACACTCGATCCCTTTCTGCAGGTCAATATCATGATGGTCGGGATCATCGAAAGCCGGGATCTTCCTGTTCTCATTGTTGCCAACAAGACCGATCTCCCGGATGCCGCACCTTCACGTATCAAGAGCGCATTTCCGCAACACCCGGTCATTTCTGTATCAGGGCTTGAAGGGACGAACATGGAAGAGCTCTATGATCTGATGACCGAGCATTTCGGGTGATCCACATGATACAGGGAATACAGATTGAACTCATCTCTGCAGACCGGCTCGCGAACCTAACCTCGATGGAGAAGATCCGGACGATCCTTGATTCTGTCATGCTCGGTAATATCGTTGTCCTTGAGCAGGGTTTGACACCTGACGAACAGAGCCTGCTTGTTGAACGGACGATGATGGAGATCCGGCCCGGAGGGTTTTCAGGAATAGAAATGGAGACATATCCCGGAAAAGAGGCTGAAAAAGGGGGTATTTTTGCCAGGCTCTTTCAAGGGAAGAAACCAAAAGGGAGGATGACAGTTATTGGTCCTGCAGGTCAATTAAAGATGTTAAAGATAGAGCGGGACAGACTTGTTGCATGGGCATCCCTTTCCTCGGTGAGGTGACGACATCATGCCTCACAAATGCACCCAGTGCGGCCGTGAGTTCCGGGATGGCTCGACTGAGATCCTCAGGGGATGTCCGAGCTGTGATGGAAAGAAATTTCTGTATGTCAGCGAGAAGGCAAGGCATAAGGATGTCCTTGAGGAGAAATCTATCCAGGATATTGCGTCTGAGACGAAAGAACCTGTTCTTGAGATAAAGACCCCCGAAAAGCATCATGTAGATATGTATGACCGGGTCGAAAGTGTCAGGATTGTCGGCCCTGGCAGTTATGAGATCAATATTGAAAAACTTGCCAGAACTGATGAACGGGTGATCGGTGTTGGGAAGGATGGAAGCTATGTTGTCGATCTCATCTCGATGTCAAAACCGAAGAAGAAAAAGTCAAAACACCGCAAGTAAATAAGAATGGGCTCTCATATATTTAACTTTAAATAATATGAAATTATTTTTCGATTGTGACGAAATGTTATATAGTTCGGCATGCTACAAGTAATTGACATTTTAGACGATTATCGGTCACGTGACTGCAGGTGCACTTGTGTGCACTAATCGGGCAGGGTATTCTATGAGCGCTTTTTTCGGTACTTGAATGATACCCGCATTGAGGTGACACTATGAAAACAGGCTATATTACATCGATTGATCAGATTTCACAGTTGTCTGAAGAAGAGAAAGACCGGATCAGAGAGGTTGAAAAATGGTTCTCATTTAAAGCATCCGAATACTACCTGGACCTCATAGACTGGTCGGATCCAGATGATCCACTCAGAAGACTTATCATACCTGATATTGGTGAGATCGAGGAAGACGGGGATCTGGATCCATCATCAGAATCGACATACACCGTCTTGCCCGGCCTTCAGCACAAGTACGAACGGACCAGTGTTCTGCTGGTATCTGATACCTGTGCGGGACTCTGCCGGTATTGTTTCAGAAAACGCCTCTTTGTCAACGGGGCAGACGAAGTCACTTCTGAGGTGGCAGATGGCATCGATTATATCCGAAATCATCCTGAGATCACAAATGTTCTTCTGACTGGCGGTGATACCCTGATGCTCTCAAATGACAGTCTCCGCCAGATCATCGAAGAGATCAGATCCATCGATCACGTGGGTATCATCCGGATTGGGAGCAAGATGCCTTCCTACAACCCGATGAGGATCTCAGAAGATCCAGAACTCCTCGAGATCCTGGGAGAGTACAGCCTCCCTGAGAAGCGGATCTATCTGATGAGCCAGTTCAGCCATCCACGTGAGATCACGCCGGAGGCAATGAGGGCGGTCACTGCCCTTCTTGATGCAGGGGTTATGATCCTGAACCAGACACCCATCCTCCGTGGTATTAACGATTCTGCTGATGTTCTGGCCGAACTCTTCAGGAAACTCTCGTTCATCGGGGTTTCTCCATACTATATTTTCCAGTGCCGTCCGACCCGGGGCAACCGGATCTATTCTGTTCCGATCGAGGAGGCATATGTGATATTTGAGGAGGCACGGTCGCAGGTGTCCGGAATAGCAAAACGAGTGCGGTATGTGATGTCACATGCCACAGGAAAGATTGAGATTGCTGCGCTGTCAAAATTGTATGTTGTGCTGAAATACCACCAGGCCGCAGATCCGGAAGAGATGGGCAAAGTTGTTATCTGCAGAAGAAACCCGGATGCTCACTGGTTTGATGATTATACCTCTATTATTGAAGGATCCACACTTCCTGAACTTAAGGAACCTCCAAAGGCGTATCCGGGCACCTCATATTGATCCAGGGTGATCAGCCAGGCAGACTCTGGTCTTGACCTCTCCGATATCCTTTTACGCTCTTCTGATCAATGTTACTACTGCACAGTATGTGCTGGCTGAGGTAAGTCCGACGTGCTCAATTGCACTGCCCGATTTTGGGGGCTTGGGATTACGATGAGTCAGTTTCGGCTCTTTTCGTGACTTACAGTGACTGGCAGTTGCCAGACACACCTGCGGTACAAACTGCGGGCAGCTACAATAATTGACGAGGTAGACATGGCACGAATGCATGCAAGACGGAGAGGATCATCCGGATCTGTCCGGCCGTACAGAAAGGACGCTCCTGAGTGGTCCAATACCGATCAACAAGAGATCGAGAAGCAGATTATTGATATGAAGAAGGAAGGTCTTTCCTCCTCTGTTATCGGAATGGTGATGCGCGACAAGTATGGTGTTCCCGACATCAAACTCGCAACTGGCAAGCGGATTGGTACAATCCTTGAGGAGCAGAATCAGGCATCTGAGATTCCTGAAGACCTGAGAAACCTGATGCAAAAGGCGCTCAAGATGAGGAGGCACCTCTCCGAGAATGGCAAGGATATCCACAACAAGCGCCAGCTCCAGTTAACCGAGTCAAAGATTCGGCGTCTGGTAAAGTACTATACAAGAAGTGGAAAACTTCCGAAAGGATGGGTTTACAAACCAGAGACTGCAGAGATTCTGCTTTCACGATAATCATGCCGCTTTCGCCGTCAGCTGAATTGCTTGCACAGAAACTGCAGGCCTCGGGATTCGTGGATATATATGCACACCACGATGCCGATGGAATAGCAGCAGCTTCTCTTCTCTGTACGGCGCTTTCAAGAATTTCTGTTTCGTTTCATCTTCACATACGTGAATCTGTCATATCCAGCAGCATCCCAACCGATCGGCCCATTCTTCTCTGTGATTTTGGATCGTCGCTCTCTGATCTCCCTGATTCTGTTATGGTCATCGATCACCATATACCCTCGTTTTCAGGTGAATTCCACGTGAACCCGAGGCTTCATGGAATCGATGGGGATATGGAACTTTCTACATCAGGCACGGCCTACCTGGTAGCCCAGCACCTTGGCGATAACCGGGACCTTTCAGGACTTGCACTTCTTGGAGCAATCGGAGATCGGCAGGCTTTCTACGGTATGAACCAGGAGATCTTACATGATGGGATCGCAAATGGTGTCATTTCGACGAGACATGGCTTTCGGCTTCCCGGCAGAGAACTCTATGAACGCCTGCTTCTTTCGACAGATCCCTTTCTTCCTGGAATCTCCGGAAATGAGGATCTCAGCAGGGAACTCTCAGAAATGGTCGGTTCCAATTCTAAGGCCGAAAATGATACCCTCTTCCTTTCAAAGCTTGTTCTTCTTGCAGGCGAAGAGGTGACCGATCATGCCCTGCTCCGGATAGTTGGTGATATGTACGAACTCGAACGGGAGGTCTTACCTGAAGCACCAACCATGGCTGCAGTGGTTGATGCCTGTGGAAAATCTGGTCGCGGAGGGCTTGCTGCCTCTCTCTGTATGGGGGATCCAGGGGGCCTTGAAGAGGCATGGAATGTCTTTTCGCAATTTCGATCCAGGATTATTCAGGGGTACCGCCTGGCCCAGGAGATAGAACCCGGCTGGTATCTGGTTGAAGATACTGCTGTTGTCTCCGATATTGCAGATCTCCTCTCGTTTGATCTCGTCCAGGTTCAGCCGATCTTTATCTTTTCCGATGATGGCAATGCCTGCCGGATCTCTGCCAGATGTCCTCCGGGGTTCGATCTGAACCTTGATTCAATAGTAAAAACGGCCGCATCAGCTGTCGGAGGTAGTGGCGGGGGTCATGCCAGGAGAGCAGGAGCAACGATACCGCATGGCAGAGGTGATCTCTTCCGGCAGGCGGTTAGGGAGGCGATGGAGACATGCTGATTGGATCAGGCAGAATCAGGACAGGGCATGCATCTCCTGAATGCATCGCGGCCAGTCTATCTCCTGACAATCTGAAGGATATGGAGATGGCTGTCGACGATGGTAGTGTTTGGATGACAATTGAAGAGAAGCCGGTTCGGTCTATCCTTGCATCGGTGGACGATTACCTGATGAACCTCTCGATCGCAGACGTGTTCTGCAGTGGCAATACAGATGAAACATACAGAAAGAAGGCATATCTTCACAATGATGATAATGAGGTGATATAATGGCAAAAAAGAAACAAATTGGACGAAGGGTCGAAGGGTGGAAGGCGAAAAACTGGTTTAAAGTCTATACCCCCGAGGTCTTTGGCAAAGTATATATCGGTGATGTGGTATCGGCAGATACGAATAACCTGATCGGCCGTGTGATGCAGGTCTCTCTTGGTGAGATCACACAGGACTATTCAAAACAGTACATCAAGATGCTGTTTCGGATTAATAATGTCGCAGGTGATGCGGCATACACTGAGTTTATCGGCCACGAAGTGACACGGGATTATCTCCGGTCCCATGTGAAGCGGCGGACCTCACGGATTGACACCACCATCACACTGAACGTCCAGGGTGGCCGGGATATCCAGGTGACTATCACCTGTTTCACACTGAACCGGGCGAAGCTCTCACAGGTACATGCGATCCGCGCAAAAATGACCGAAGTGGTACAGCGCCTTGCATCTGAGATGGACTATGACACCTTTGCAAAGGCTGTCGTAGGCGGTGATGTATCCCGTGAGGTCTTCAAAGAGTCGCGCACGATCTTTCCTATCAGGCGGATCGACGTGATCAAGACAGAAGCGGTCAGGACCTCTGCCGAGAAGGCTGCGGCCATCGCCGCATAATTTTTTTCATCCGCAGGCACTTCTGCTCATTTCGGATGGTTCACCTGGTTTTCAGGGGACATGCTGATAACATATTGAGGTGTACCTCTATGCAGGATGACTGCCCAGAAGATTTTGTTCCTGGTACTTGACGGGATATCCGATCGCCCCTGTGAGGAACTGGATGGAAAGACTCCTCTTCAGGCTGCAGCGACTCCCACCCTCGATCGCATGGCGGAAGAGGGCGTCTGTGGGATCATGGATACAATAGCTCCTGGTATCAGGCCTGGGTCTGATACTGCACATTTGAGCCTTCTTGGATATCCGCCGGAGAGGTACTATACCGGGCGCGGGCCGCTGGAGGCGGAAGGATGTGGAATTCGTATGGATGCAGGGATGATCGGTTTTCGTGCGAATTTTGCCAGCCTTGATGAGCAGGGATCTATCCTTGATCGGAGAGCTGGCAGGATTGCATCGACCAGTGAACTCTGTGCCGCAATACGTGAAGGTGTGGATCTCTCGGATCAGGGAATCGAGTTCTTCATGGAACCTGGTGCCGGCCATCGCGCAGCACTTGCATTTCGAGGGGAGGGGCTTGGTGCAAACGTTACATCAAATGATCCAAAACATGAACGTCTCCCCCCTCTCCCCATCCGTCCGATGACTGAGGCAGGATCAGATCTCCATACTGCAGAAGCGGCAAATGAGTTCATCCGGCAGTCAGCTCTCATACTCAACGATCATCCGGTCAACCGGGACAGGCTTGATCAGGGTCTCCTTCCTGCAAATATCGTCCTGATACGCGGTGCCGGGGTCATGGGAAGATTTGAGCCGTTTTCTGAGAAGTGGAAGATGACAGGGAGTGTGATATCTGCAGCAGCGCTTATCTCAGGTATTGGGTCTACCCTTGGTCTTGAACGCCTTGACGTTCCGGGAATTACCGGAGGTGCGGATTCAGATCTTTCTGCCAAGATAACACGGGCGGAGAGTGAACTTGAGAGAAAAGACTTTGTCCTCCTGAATATCAAGGGTGCCGATGAGTTCGGTCATGATGGACGTGCACGAGAAAAGCGCGATTTTATTGAGGTGATCGATGCGACGCTCACTCCCTTCCTCTCCCGGACAGACATTCTGATTGCTATCTGCAGTGATCATACAACCCCCTGTTCGATAAAGGACCATTCTGGAGATCCGGTTCCAATTGTGATCCGGGGTCCTGGAGTCAGGGTCGATGCAGTTTCCGCCTTCGATGAAATATCCTGTGCAGGCGGTGGGTTACACAGAATTCGTGGTGGTGATCTTATGCCGATACTGGTAGATCTCATAGACAGGTCAGAAAAATATGGTGCCTGAAATGAAGGCTGCTATGGATGAGATCTCATCTCAAGAGAGAACTAATCTGAAAGGCTGCATTTTTCCTGACAAAACAGAACTCCAGGAACGTATCCTGAAAACGCATGGGGATGTGATCATTGGTGAACATTCCAGGATCGATTATGGGATCTTCGGGTACGATGTTTTTATTGCCGATTCGTGCTATCTGAAGGGGGATGTGACTGCTGAAGGCGATCTCAGGGTGGGTAACTTCTGTGAGATTGATGGTAGCCTGATTGCAGATGCAGATGCCTATATTGGTGAGGGAGTCACAATCCGGGGAAAGCTCTCGGTGATGGGAAATCTTGATATCGGTGACAATGTCATAATCGAGAATGGATTTGATGCTCGCGGCACAATCGAGATCAGGAACCCGGTACCGGTTATTATGTATATCATCCTGTACGTCATGATGATGCTCAGAATTGATCGTGAAGATGAAATTGATCAGTTGTTTGAAGATCTCTGTTCTGAAGATGAGCATCCTCTCATCCTTCCGTCCCACTCGCACCTTGATGGATCAGAGCTGCGGGTGCGGGTGCCCCTTATCATTGGTTCTGCCTGCAGACTTCATGGTCTCTTTCGGGGTCCACAGGTATCGATCGGATCAAATACTACCCTTTTTGGAAGTATACGAGCGAGTGATTTAGTATCGTTGTCCCCGGGTGTCATGATTCATGGAAATGTCGAGGCAAAAAATGAAATAATTATTGAGGAGCATGTTCACGTACTTGGTAATGTACAGGGACGCCTGGTAACAATGGATGAGGATGCAACCGTTGAAGGTGTGATCAGATCGGCAGGCGGGCTCACCATCAGGAGAAAGAAAAAATGAATGCTGAGACGATATTTGAGGTCGATACGCTTTTATTTGTTGAACCAGCGTTTGGATATCTGACAGAGATGGCATATCTGCCCGATCTCCTTAGAATACCTGCCGGGAAGGGTCTGGCCCGTCTCCTCATCGATGGTGACGATGATCCGCTGGCACTTGCCCTTTCCGCAGACGGTTGTACCTGGTGGGCTACCACATGCCTGTACCGGTCATTGACTGCTGAAGAAATTGCCCGTTTTGAGGATATTGGAGGGGATATATACCAGATTGAGCGAGGTATATGGGAGCGGGCGGTCCGCCGATCATTTGCAGAAGAGATTCAAAAGACAGTTCATCCGGCTTTTGAGGATGTACCTCCTGACCGGATCATAAAGCTTGAATCGCTGCTCCATGAGATCTGGGGCACAAATGGGTCAGGCCCCTGCATCGACTGCTGCTGTGGCTCGGGGATCGGATCTGTAATTGTTTCGAAGATGGGGATGGAACCTCTTGCCTATGACAATGATCCGGCCCTCATTGCCCGCGGCCTTATTGCAGAACGGCTCAATCCCGAGGGAACAATCTGTATTGACGGGAGGACTGCCGATATATTCCTGCCACCTGCTGAGAAGGGGCTTGGTATTATGATAGGCGAGATTCATGCGTTTGATTCAGAGATCTGGGAAGAACTTGTGATGGTCCTCTTTGACCTCTGTGACGAGGCGCTGATTACGGTCGGAACAGAGCGGGAGTCTGAACTGATCAGGGAATGGGGAGCCTCTATGGACCGGACAATCGAGGTCTTTGAAAACGATCGGGACCTGATCTATGATCGCTTTGTCTGTGTGGGATGAGGCTATTGTCCTCCTCTTGATTGCCGATTCATGAAGCAGAAGGTGGACACCTCTGCATTCAGTTGAGGCAGTCGACCTGATACTTCTGTTCTCTCTTAACCTGCTTCAGAAATAATATATACTTCTTATCTTAATCCTGGTTATGCTCAGTAGAGGAAAGGAATTGCAGAGACATTCCCTGATTATTGTTGTATCCATACTTATTCTATCCATAGGAATCCTTTTTACCGGGTGTGTTGCTGAAGAGTTAACTGAGGCACCGGATCTGATCTATCTTACCGAGGATTTCCCACCATTCAATTACGAAGAAGAGGGTGAACTCAAAGGTATCGGGGTTGAGCTCCTTCAGGAAGCGTATCAGGAGATGGGTTTTCCCCTCTCAGATGAAAATATTCGCATCGGGTTTTTTTCCGAGGGTTACCAGTTGACCCTCACAACCCCGGGGTATGCATTCTTCTCAGCGGCGAGAACACCAGAGCGCGAGGATCTGTTCCTATGGGCAGGACCAATTGGATCGTATGAGATCGTTCTCTTCTCCCGGCGGGGCAGTGATATTACAATACATACACATCATGACCTGAACCAGTACCTTATCGGGGCAGTCGAGGACGATGTCTCGGTTGGAGAGCTCTTACGGGCTGGAGTCGATGGGAGCAGGATCATCACCGATCCTGATCCCGTGAATCTGATCTGGATGCTCGACTCCGATGAGATCGATCTCTTTGCTTCTGGTGATGTTGCCGGTGAGTACCTGATCGCAAAAGCAACCGGAAAACATGGGTATTTTAACCAGGTATATCAGCTCGCGGATGTCGAACTCTTTTATATCTTTCATAGGGAGACTCCAAAGCACCATGTTGAAATGTTCCAGGCCGCAATCCAGGCTCTGAAAGAGACCCCCGATGAAGATGGAGTGACCCGGTATGACCACATATTCAGGAGGTACATCCCCTCAACAGGGCTGGCCGCATTAACGTATATGACTGAAGAATATTACCCGTATAACTATCAGGCAGCCGGCCAGAAGATGGGGATCTCAATTGAGATCCTGGAAGAGGTTTTCTCTGACCGAAACACCGATCTCTCCCGCGACCATATCCTCTTCTCCACATGGGAGGAGGGTTACAAAAAAACCCTCTCCGCCCCAGGATATGTGCTCTTCTCCACTGCACGGACACCTGAGCGCGAGGAACAATTCCTTTGGGCAGGCCCGATCATCAGGAGCAGAAATGTCCTCTTCATGAGATCAGGTGCTGGCGAGGTTATGAATGGAGATATTCTTTCCCTCTCGATAGGTGTGATCACCGATGATGTTGCAGCAGAAGACCTTCTTGAACTCGGGGTTTGGAACATTACCTATGCAACCTCTGCGGAAGAACTCATCCATGCGCTTGACGATGGCAAGATTGATGCATGGGCCTATGCTGAGTATCCAGGCATGAACCTTATTGCTCAATATGCTTTAGATCCGGAAGCGATAACAATCGCCTATCCACTCAATACGCATGAGTACTTTTTCGCCTTCAACAAAGAGACGCCGCTTCCGCTCGTGCAGGCGTTCCAGCAGGCGCTTGATCGGATCCGGTCTGAAAAGGATACACATGGCATCAGCCGGTATGAACGGATCCTGTACCGGTATCTCACTCCTGAATATGCTGACGAAGTCCTTACACCAGAAGATGCAATAGCGTTAGTCTCGCTCACAGCTGACGCAATCGGCCGCGATGCCCCTGCAACAATCCGGGCGATCAACACAGGCATCCATCCCTATCAAGATGCAGACAAACCCGGGTTGTATGTCTTCGCCTATAACACTGATGTAATCATGGTTGCCCATGCAGATAACATCCATCTCGTCGGGGAGAGTTTCAAGGGCAAAACCGATGTCGCCGGGAAGGCGTTCCGGGATGAGATTGTAGCCGGTGCACTGGAAAATGGATCCGGATGGGTGGATTATATTTATATCAATCCGGCAGAGAGTGGTCTCTTCTGGAAAAGCACCTACTATCAGCGTGCAACCGGCAGTGATGGCAAAGACTACGTGGTCTGTAGCGGGATCTTCAAAACGGAATAACAGGTCCCTTCATAGCTTTTTCCGAGGTCCATATGGAAGATCTGCCTTCTTGACTGGTGACAGGCAGTTTGATAATCTGCAGGTATTGTCTCTATAATGGCATGAAAACTCCTGCAGATCTCCTTTTCCCTGATCTCAGGTGGTGTGATGATGGCAGGGAAAATAGATCCCCTGTATTGAAGCGTCAGTTTATCTCCTCTTGACTTCATTTTCATCGGTTTTGCATTCGAGATCGGCAAGTATCATCAGGGGGTCACCCACCTTTTTGACAAGGGCCCTGATCCGCATGAGTCGCTCAATTCCGATGAAGTGTTCAGCCATTACCCGGCCAAATGGCGAGAGTTCGATCACACCGTCCTTGCGACGGATAAGACCGTGCCTCTTCATCTCATCAAAAACGGGTTCAAGCTCTCCGACCATTGTCCTGTTCATTTTCTCAAGGTCGTACTCGATCCCGCGGGCAACAACGGCATTTGCTGCATACTCTTCACTGCTCTCCTCCAAACCATAGACCGGGGCAACCTCCTCCATGATCCCCCTGAGCAGGTTCAGTGCAATCTCTTCTTCCGTTGATTTTGATTCCCGTGAATAGGATCCGCCGGGTTCTGCAAGCAGAACAACACGGCCCGTGTCATGAAAGTCCGGCCTTCCTGCTCTTCCGGTCATCTGGTAAAATTCCTGCACTGTAAGCCATTCAATCCCCATGGCAAGGGCATCGAAGATTACCTGGGATGCCGGGAAATCAACACCTGCTGCCAGTGCTGCAGTCGTGACGACTGCGGCAAGCTTTCCTTTCGCAAACTTTGATTCAATATCCCTGCGCTCCTGTGCAGTCAGTCCGGCATGGTATGGGGCAGCCCGTGGGCCGATTGCATCTGCTATCTGGTGGCATCGCGACCGTGCATTCGTAAAGACGATCGTCTGGCCTTTGAATCCTTTGGATGACGTTTTGCCAAACTCCTCAAAGACAAGTCGTTTTATCGTGGGAATTTTCGCATCACGGTCAAGGAAGATGAGATGCCGGTCAAGTGATATAGGACGCTCGGCATATGTCACCAGGTGAGCGTTGAGTTTTTTGGCCAGGAGGTGGGGCGAGCCGATCGTTGCTGAAAGGTAAATAAACTGTGCTTTTGGGGCGATATGTTTCAGCCGAGCAATCATCCCGTCCAGGCGGTGGCCACGCTCGGGATCTTCAAGCATCTGGACTTCATCAATGACAACGGTTCCAATATTTGAAATCTGTTTTCCTTTCCGAAGGATATTATCAACGCCTTCATAGGTACCCACAATGATATCTGATGCTGCGTTTCGCCGGGCATGGGACCGTGTTTCTGGAAGGTTGAGCCGCGAGACCCCGGTCGAGAGGGAAATGCTTGCCAGTTCTTTATATGATTCTGTGAACCGTTCGTACTTCTGGTTTGCAAGTGCAACAAGTGGAACCAGAAACAGTAGCCGTCCCCGTCCTTCGAGCAGATTTTTAAACCCTGCTATCTCGCCAATAAACGTCTTTCCGCTGGCAGTTGCTGAAACGATCAGCTGGTGTTTTCCATAGAGGAGTCCGGATTCGACTGCAAGCAGCTGAACCGGCATCAGGGTTTCGATATGCACTGAATCGATAAAAGAACGGGGAAGCGGCAGTTCTTCGAGCCGTTTTGTTTTTGATACCGGATCCGCATCAACCCTGTCAAACAGGGTTTTGTTCATATCAAGGCTCTCAGGCTGGATGATTGCAAGGACCGCTTCAAGGTCGCGGTGTTCCATCAGGAGTTCCTCGATATGGGATCTGGTCTTTCTTCCAACTCTCTTGAGATGGGAGAGCTCGCGTGCAAGCTCTTTGACAGCACACTCCGGACAGATCAATTCCCGGCCGCACCTGATTGACGTCTCATCATGGAGCTGTGTAATCCGATCTTCAAGAAGACAGATCCGGCAGATTTCAAGGAACTTATAGGGAATCTGGAGACTTTGTAAAAAATCCTCAAACGGTGGGTCTTCTTTGGTCAGGTAGACCTCGCCTTTGCGGAGGGCGGTGATTAAGTCCTTTGTCGGAGTCTTTCTGGGATGGGATGCACCGGGTCTCCGGACAAAAAAATTATCCGGTCTGATGCCTCGTGTTGTTCTCTCCAGTGATACGAGTCCGACATGTTTGATTCTCCGCTCATCATAAAAGATAATCCGGTATCCTTTCTTCCATGGGAGGATAATAGCGCTCATGTGGTTACTGCGCCGCCAGATCGTGGATGGTGTAGGAAAGTCCTGAATTCTCAAGCCGCTTGATAAAATCGGTGAATTCGGAGTCAACAACGATGATTGCACAGTTCATGCCATGGAATGCGGCCTCAATCACCCCTTCACGCGCACCATAAAACATATCGGACCGGATCCCTGACCGTTTCAGGGTCATATATGCCTCAACACCAACCGCACCGATGATCTCGGCCTTCTGGACGATCCGGTACAGACTCTCCCTTTCAATGAAACGGGATCCACCCCTTTCGATCCGTGGAACCTTACAGACACAGACGGTGCCTTCTGTATGATCAATAAGGCCGCTTAACCGGGCAACACCGATGTCAGTGCCTTTCTCAGCATCATCGATGGCAATACCCATGGCAGACTGCGGCTCTTTCCCTGCATAGAGCCATCCTCCTTTCATGAATACCCCGACCTCTTCACCCTTTTTCAGGTCTTCAGCAGCGATTGCGGCCCAGACTGCAACCTGCTGAATAATATCCCGCCTGACATGGCGTGCATAATTCTCAAGCTGTTCAGCACTCTGCAATACCCATTCGATCCCGCTACGGGTTACACTATAGCGCCCACGACCCTCAGCACTGATAAATCCGTCATCAGCAAGATCGCGTATATATTCAGAGATCGCCTGTGGTGTGACACCAAGCTTCTCGGCAATCTCCTGCTGACGGATGGAAGGCTGGTGCTCGGCGACTTCAACCAGTACCTGGAACCTGGTTATCTCTCTTTTACTTCTGAGCAGGGTGCCAAGGGGATCTTTATTGGTCTCCATCAAGGAGTATCAGCCCCTGGCCGCGGACATCAAAATGGGGAAGTCGTTTTGCTATCCCTTTCACATAGATTGGCTTCACACCGACTTTTCGCGCGATCTCACCAATTGAGGTGTTCCCTGCATCAACTTCGTCTTTGATCTGGTCAGCAAGATCCCTGAGCAGCTCGTCATTTGACGTTGATATGTAGAGCATCGAAACAAGATCTTCCATTGAACACTGGAAGTTTGCCCTGAATTTAAAATAATTTACCCGATATTCCTTCTCCGGCTTTTTGCCTGCTGCCGTTCGCCACTGTTCTTCAATGAGATTTCCCTTCCTGAGCATCTTCAGGCAGTGATTGATGCATTCCCGGTCATGGTGCTCACTGAGCTCCTCTTCTGTCACCCATGACTTCGAGAGCTTTTCATAGACAGTTTTATACCCTGCGTTGTTAAATGTAACAAGAAGCGGCACAAGCTCCACCGGGTCGCTCACAATTTTTGTCTTCGGATGATCCGTCACTGCAAAAACCCTGATGTACTATATGGCTCTGTAATTCTATAACCTTTGTTGATAATCCATGCGGCGATCTGGCACTATTATAATCAGGGGAATCGTTCAGGGTGTTGGATTCCGCCCTTTCGTCTATGCAGCTGCAGAATTGTATGGCATCCGCGGTTCTGTTACCAATCTCGGCAGTGAAGTTGTCATTCATGCAGAAGGTCTGCGTTTTGATGACTTTCTTAAAGCTGTCCAAAATGGCCCTCCGCTCGCTTCAATCGATGAGGTTGTTGTCCGTCAGCTTGAGGGTCCGATTCCGCAGGGTTTTCTCATCAATGAGAGCGGCTCTGGCACACTCTCCGGTCTGATCCCCCCGGATGTTGCCATATGTGAGGCCTGTATCCAGGATATTTACCAGGAAAGCGGGCGGTATTTTGGGTACTGGGCAACATCATGTGTTCATTGCGGACCTCGCTACAGCATCATCCGCGCGCTTCCATATGATCGGGTCCGCACAGCGATGGATCACTTCCCCCTCTGTATTGAATGTGAGGAAGAGTACTGGAATCCCTGGTTCCGCCGCCACCATGCCCAGACGATAGCCTGTACTACGTGTGGCCCCTCCCTCTCGCTGATTGACCCGGATGGCCTGGATATGCCTGTAGCTGACACTCTTGCGAAAGCTGCAGAACTCCTTAACTCTGGTAAAATTCTTGCAATCCGGGGTGTCGGAGGATTTCATATCGCATGTACTGAATCTTCTGCAAAACGCCTGAAGACGCGTCTTGGCCGGACCGAACAGCCGCTAGCCATAATGGCCGAGATGGATGTTGCCGAACAGATTGGCCATATCAGTGCCAATGACCGAAAATGGCTCACAAGCCCGGCCCGCCCGATCGCAGTCGTTGAAAAGAGGGATCATTCAGCACATGCTGCAATATCAAACCTCCATACCATTGGTATCATGCTTCCCTATACCGGTCTTCATTACCTGCTGTTCCAGCATCTCCGGGCACCATTCCTTGTGATGACGAGTGCAAACATGCCTGGAGATCCGATGATAACCGAGATCGATATCGCTATGTCGCGACTCAGAGGGGCAGTTGATTACTTCCTCACCCATGATCGCGAGATTCACAACCGGTGTGACGATTCTGTTGTTCGTGATGGGCTGATCATCCGACTTTCACGTGGCATGGCTCCAAAGCGGACACGGATCGATCTTGGATCTGATTCTATTCTGGCAGTTGGACCTGAGCTGAATGCAAATACTACCCTGTATAAAGATGGTTTTTGCATCACATCCCCCCATATCGGCAATATCAGAAATCCTGCAACCGTCAGGTATCTTGAAGAGACAGTGGACCGTCTGAGCAACCTGACCGGATTCTTCCCCGAGGTTATCGCCTGTGATGCCCATCCACAGTTCCTCTCAACACGGTACGCACGCGATCTGGCTGCGGTGACCGGGGCAGAGCTTGTCGCAGTCCAGCATCATCGGGCTCACATCGCGGCGACGACGCTGGACCGGTGTGTCGGGATAGCCATCGATGGTGTTGGATATGGAGATGACGGCACGATCTGGGGGGGAGAGATCTTTGTTGGCCAGGTACCGAGCTATCGCCGGGTTGCACACCTGGAAGAGGTGCTGATGCCAGGAGGAGATGCGGCGACACAGCACCCGGAACGGATGTTGTATGGCATTTTGCAGACCGGGGATGTTCTCGAGATACTTTCGGAACGGGGGTGGTCGGAGGTCGCCTGCTCAGCGCTTGCGCACCAGGTCACACGGCAGGTGAACTGCCCTAAAACGACCAGTACCGGAAGGGTTCTGGATGCAGTCTCTGCCCTCCTTGGGATCTGCTGTGAGCGGACCTATGATGGTGAGCCTGCCATGCGGCTTGAAGCTCTCGCGGCCGATGGAACACCAGAGGTATGGGATATTCCAGTAACGGAATCAGGTGGTATGCAGGTTCTCTCGACCCGGCATCTTGTGGAAGAAGCGCTCCGCTGCTACCTGAGGAGGACAAGGGGTTCACGACAGGAAGAGCGCCGGAACAGAGCAGATATCGCCGCATCTTTTCAGTATAATCTTGCACGTGGTATCGGCACGCTTGCTGTGTCTGCTGCTGAAGATGCCGGTATTCTGCATGCAGCCCTTTCAGGTGGGGTCTGCTACAACAGGATGATCAGGGAAACCATCTGCGACGAGCTTGAGAGAGGCGGGGTGACGCCCCTGATCAATACACAGTATCCTCTCGGAGACGGATGTATCTCATATGGGCAGGTGATATCTGCTGCATACCGGGTGAAGGGGGATGGAAGCACGGGAATATGAGTATCCTGTCCGCGAACATGGTGATCGGCTGGATGATCCGGAGACGATCGCCTTTGTCGAGCTGAGGCTTCAATCGCTGATGCAGCTCTTCAATAGTCTCGATCCTGCACCATTCCATGAGAAAGAACTTGATGCCGATGCTGAAGAGTATATTTTTGCATCATTCGAAGAGATCCCGTTTGACCAGAAGGTGACGATCATCGTCTACCTCCCGATGGCGCTCATCTCCCATGAAATGACGGAAAATATCAAAAGGGCTGTAGCAAACCATTTTCTCTATCTCCGTTCTCTTGCAACACACTCCCTCTCGGTCCAGTTCCGGCGGGAACGGCTGAATATGGCAATCGGGATTGTCTTCCTTTTCTTCTGTCTGACGATCAGCCAGCATGCCAGCGAGATCTTCGAAGAGGGTTCGCTTGCCGAACTGATCGGCGAATCACTGATCATCATCGGATGGGTGGCGCTCTGGAAGCCAGTACAGTTCTTTCTCTATGATCTCTGGCCCATCAGGAAGAGAAAGCGGCTCTATACGAAGATCGCAGGGTCCAGGCTGGTTGTGAAGCCGGTGCAGGTGATGGGATGAAGGTATACAATGTGTAGTCTCAGGGTGTGGTGGGCTCTCTCATTGCCCCCCGTCCCCTCAGTTCAGATGAAGAGCAGCCAGGTGGCGGCAGCTGCAAAGATGAAACTATAGAGGAGCATCTCAAGCTGGAACTTCAAAAATGACAGCCGGGAGAGGTACTTCTTCTTCATATAGACGAGTCCCTCGATATTGTCAGGGCAGGGTGCGGCCGATCCGAGATGGGTGTAGATAAACATCAGGCCAAAGAAGAAGAAAAACCTGAAGATGGTATCAAGGTCTGCAAGCGGAGCCAGGATTGGGTAGAGGACGATCGAGAGGAGAAGGCCACGGAGGAGGTTTCCGGGAAGAAACCATCGGGTGACATGACCATACTCTTCCTGGACAGACATATCATTCAGATAGTCCATCAGCCTGGTTTTTCCCGAATAGATATCCGCACTGACGCGGAATATCAGGGCACCGGCTATTATGTACGCCCCTGCATGGATCACCATAAAGATGAGGCTGAATCTGAGATATTCAATCATCCCTGCCCCCGCATGGAGCAGACACACTCTCTTGATCCAAGACGTCCATACAAATGCACCCTCTTTCTATCGTCAGGATCTCTGCATAATGCTTTCCATGGCGTTTGGGTTCCTCCATTATATGATATTCGATAATATTCAATTATAGAAGAGAGTACAGGTAAAGGACGGAAGGTGTAATCATCAACCCAAAAGTTCTCAAAAGAAAGCTTAAACACGCTGATTCTGCCCTCCAGAACCGCCAGTATGATGAGGCGATCAGGCTCTACCGCGAGATCCTCAGAAAAAGACCTGATCATGCAGATCTCTGGATAAGGCTTGCAGCCTGCTTTATCGGCCTGGAATGGTACGAAGATGCGCTCGTTGCCTTTGATCAGGCAGGTGCAATCCACCCACTCGATCCGGCTATCTGGATCAGCAAGGCATACACGCTCAAAGAGATCGGCCGCGATGAAGAGGCGATCGCGTCTCTTGCCCGTGCCCAGGAGATCGATCCCTTCCACCCGGCCATTCCAGGGGCAGGAGAGCTGCTCTCAACGGATGAAGAAGAGATCTCTCTTATAAACGACGAGGTGGACACCTGGATCCGGGAAGGTGTCAGACACCATAAGAGGAGACGCTACGGAAAGGCTCTCACCATCTTTGAGAAGGTCCTCCGGGCCGGATCGAACAAGGAAGCTTCTCTTCTGCGGTGCGATACCCTTGTCATGCTGCGGAGGTTTCACGAGGCGATCCAGGCGGCCTCTGAAGGAGAGAAGATATGGCCTGAGGAGATCGGGTTTGCACAGATTGCGGGAGCGGCACTGGTAGAACTTGGTCGGCCAGAGGAGGCGCTTGCGCTCCTTGCACCCGCCCTTGCACGCAATCCAGAGAGTGGGTATGCCTGGCATTTTCATGGTCGTGCCCTGATGGGCTGCAGGCAGTATGATGAGGCGCTGATATCCTTTGACACCGCTCTCATCTACACTCCCGAGAATGCAAACACCTGGTTCTACCGCGGTTATGCTCTCAACAGTCTTGGCAGGAAAGGTGAGGCAAAAGCATCTATCGCCGAGGCGTTACGGCTTGATCCGGGGAATGTCCTCCTGACCCTTTCACGGGCCAGGGCACTCTTCCCTGACCTGGTACCGCGCTTTCGATCATCCTGATCCCAAAGTCACAGTCCCGCCTGCCCTCTCCCATGCAGCAATGCCACCGCGGAGGTTGTAGACCCTGGTGAACCCATATTCTCCCATTATCCGGAGAGCCGAGCTGCTCCTCCCACCGGCTGCACAGTAGACAAGATACGGGATATCCGGGTCCAGATCCCAATCGATGAAGGTGGTGGAAGCCGGGATATTCACCGCCCCCGGGATATGGCCTGTTTCATATTCACGGGTTGTCCTGACATCGATGATGGTGATATCAGGGTTCTCTTCGATGAGCAGCAGAGCCTCCTCTGCTGTGATCGTCTCCAGTATCGGCATCCCCTGGATTTCTCCCGGATTCGATGGAGCCAGACATCCGGATCCTGCGATCACGATGAGAAGCGTGCCGCAAGCCAGCAAGCACCCCAACCCGTTCGGTCCTGTCATGGTACATACTTCATCTCTCGATCTGATGAATACTTCCATGTACTTGACTGATGAGCCGTCTCGCAGGCTTCCCCGGCACATTCCGTCACTTCAGCTGGTTTTGAGCTTCAGGTATGCAGATTTTTCATCCGGAATAAATATCCTGGAGTGAAACGCTCCCTGCAAATCACCCAAAGATCGGAAACAGAGTGTCGTTTAGGCAGATGAAATGAGAGAAAAGAAGCCAGAACGGGAATAACTATGAAAAAAAAGAGATTTAGCCGAAGAGGGCACCAAGGCCGGCCATGCCGGACTCTTCTTCCTCTTCCTTCTTCGACTCTTCTTCTTCGGGAGCTTCTTCAGCGGCAGGAGCGGCTGTGGGAGCCGGTGCCGCAGCCGGTGCGGCAACCGGTGCTGCGGCTGCCTTGCTGATGGCATCCTGGATGTCAACACCGTCAAGGGCTGCGATGAGCGCCTTCACACGGGATTCGTCAATAGCGATACCAGCGGCAGAGAGAACTGCCGAGACGGATTCTTCCTCAACCGGTTTGTCGGCAGAGTGCAGTAAGAGAGCAGCGTAGATATACTCCATAGTTCAGTCACCTTATTCAACTAATGCTTTGATTGTGTTCATCTGTCTGTATGCCGTAGCGATGATGTCTTCAATGACATCTTTCTCGTAGATTGAAGCCTCTATGCCGAGACTGCGAGCCTCACGATATGCTTTTGCAAGGATTGCCTCAATGGTGAATGCAGTCGGATATGCTGTATTGACCGAGAGGTTGAATGCCTGCTGGACGGCAAGGACGAGCTTATTGTAGTATTCAGCTTCGTCAATACCGAGCACATCCGGAAGATACAGGTGGTCCTGATAGAGTGCGACGTGAAGCGATAATCCAACATCCATCGGTTTGACACCGAGTTTGGAGAGGATGCCGACCTTCTTTCTGTCGATCGCTTCTCCGGCCTTCACGACCGTCTTGGTCTCACGTATCTTCACCTTCCCGCCTTCGATTGTGGCGGGGATACCGGCCTGCTGGAGTTCACTGACGATCGGCCCTGGCTTGAAGCTTGTTGGCCCTTTTGAAACGACGATATCTTCTGGTGCGATTTCACCAGCTTTGGCGGTTCGCTTTGTTTTCGTCTGTTCCAGGGATTGATAAAGCCGAAATGGATTCTCGTTTGTAAAGATCAGTGCCGAATGTCCTGTAATATGTTCTTTAAGGTCCTCATACACACCGCCAAGCTCTGTGAATGCCTGTTCAATCAGGGTATTTCTCATCACTTTGATAACGGTTGTATCTTTGAGGTTCCGCCGGATCTGCTGGAACTGTGTGGCAGGGATGCCATATGTATCAATGAGGCCAAGCAGGGCGTAGCTATCAACATTCTTCTTAATCTCTTCAACAATATCCCGCTTCCATTGGGGCAGGTGGCTTGTGTATATTGCCATCTAGATCACCCTCACTGCCGGGCCCATGGTTGTCTTGACATAGACCGAGCGAATATTCTGTGAACCCTGTTCGAGCGTTGTCTCGACCTTTTTCAGGACCGCATATATATTCTCGGCTATCTGTTCTGACGACATTTCTGTCGTCCCGACTTTTGCTGAAAACGTCAGCTTGTCCTTTGTTCTGATCCTGATGGATCCACGCAGCCGTTCAACAATCGGCCTGATCTCCTGTCCCGGGGGGATGGGCATCGGCATTTTTCCGCGTGGACCAAGTCTGGGACCCAAAAATCGGCCTACGAGTGGCATAACTGCGGTTTCTGCAAGGAAAAAGTCATACTCGCCTGCAACCTGGCGGGCTTCACGGGGAGCTCCTCCCAGGCGTTCGATTTCTTCGGGGCCGATGATGATATCGACACCCGCTTCTTTTGCCTGGTAGGTGATCTCTCCTTTGCCCAGAACCGCGATCTTTTTGGTGCCTGTACTCTCTGGCAGAAGAATCGTCGTATCAATACGGTTTTTTGGCTGGGCCATGTCAATGTTCTTCAGGTTGACTGTGATATCCACACTCTCCCGGAACTTCCTCTCAGGCGCCTGCTCAAGAGCCGTAGATACGGCATTCTGAATCTGGGTTATATCAACCATGTACGTATGCCTCCATAGTCCTCGACCGCAATGTCTGCGATCTCCTATGGTTGTCTGAATGTCTATGCGTTCAGCTGATCATCGAATGCGCCTGCATCGACTTTGGCAATGGCATCCTGTGCCTTCATGCCTTCGATCGTCACTCCTACTGAGCGGCAGGTGCCCATCACTTCCTTGACCGCGTTTCTGAGGTCATAGGAGAGCATGGACTCCTGTTTCATGCGGGCGATCCGGATGATCGCTTCAAGCGGCAGATTACCAACCGGCTGGGTATTGGGGTTTGATGACCCCTTTCCGGAACCAACTTCAGATAAGATCAGCGCCGTTGTCGGTGGGATACCCACCGAGATGGTGAAGTTTTTCTTATCATCAACCTCCACCGTAACGGGAACAGTCATTCCATTGAATTCAGCTGTCTTCCGATTTATCTCGTCGACAACACCCTTCACGTTGATTCCCAGGGGACCCAGCGCCGGACCCAATGGCGGGCCTGCGGTCGCTCTACCGCCGGGTACCAGTACCTCGACAGTTTCTGCCATAATATCACCATGCCAACAGCCCGTTTATCCGGGCTCTCAGCTGTGGTTCATATATGTCAACGCCTGGTATGATAAATATGATGGGAAGAGAAAGAGTTGGTGGCGGGATATCTGTGCAGAAGCGACTGTGTGCGCATATGGATTATTCTTCGCCCTTCCGCTCGATGACCCTGACATGATCACCGCGAACTGTGATCGGGATTGGAACGATACTCTCGTATAGCTCGACTGTTATTTCTTCTTTTCCAAGATCGATACGTTTAACAACCGCTTTTTCTCCTTTGAAAGGTCCTGCAATCAATTCGATAATGGTTCCCTCTTCAATCCCCGAGACGACAGGTTTTGGAACCAGATAATGCTGGACCTCTTCAAATCGGGTCTCTCCCGGGACAACAGATCGTGCACTTGGTATCTGTTCAATAAGCTCCTGGATCCGGCCACGTCCCTCTGGTGATTCAACGATAACGTATCCTTTCAGCTCTTCGGGCACAATCACCGATGAGACCTTAATATCAATTAATCTTCGTTCAACCGTGCGGAATATAGCATCGGCTACTGCGCGCTCCTGTTTCGAAGTCGTTTTGATGGCATAGTAATGGTTTTCAGCCCCGGTCATAGTGATCAATTAATTTGCAACAAGCATGATTTCGTAGAGGAAAAAACCGATCAGGCCGATAATGCTTATTCCTATTGCTGCTACAAGGCCAATCTTGGAGAACTCTTCTCGTGTGGGTGTCCGTGCCAGTTTCAGGACACGGATATATTTCCGGAAGAGTTCCTCATTGATGTTAAAACCCTTGAGATCGGGTTTTTTAAATTCAGGCTTTTCCATGTCTCATCACTTCAAAAAATCGATATCATATTGTTTCTGAACGCGTTGTGCATAGGATGGGTGTTCAATTTTCCCAAGGATCTGTGGAGACTGCACACCAGTTACAATCAGCATCGTTCTCATCCGGCTCTGCATGCCAGAGTCGATCTGTGCACCCCAGATGATCCGTGCATCCGGATCAATCCGCTCGTATATCTCCTGTACAACTCCTTCAGCCTCAGCCATGGTCATATCCGGCCCACCGACCACATTCACAAGAGCCGCGGTGGCTCCTGAGATATCAACATCAAGAAGCGGGGAGCGGAGGGCTTTCTTCACGGAATCTGCAGCTTTGTCTTCAGAATCGGATTCTCCCATCCCGATCATTGCAATGCCGCCCTGCTCCATAACAGATCTGACATCGGCAAAGTCCAGGTTGACCAGACCCGGGAGGGTGATGAGCTCGGTAATTCCCTTGACGGCTTTCATCAACACTTCATCTGCAACCTTGAATGCGGTTGTAAGGGGGAGGCGCGGCACCACTTCGAGGAGCCGGTCGTTAGGTACGACAATGACAGTATCTGCAACTTCACGAAGGTGTTCCAGGCCTGCTTCGGCATTTTCCATCCGGTTGGCACCCTCAGCAGTGAACGGAAGCGTGACAACGGCGATCGTCAGCGCACCCTCTTCGCGTGCAGCCTTTGCAACGATGGGGGCGGATCCGGTCCCGGTACCTCCGCCGAGGCCTGCAGTAACAAAGACCATATGGCTCCCGGCGAGAACACGGTGAATATCAACTTCACTTTCGAGTGCTGCCTCTTCCCCACGACGCGGCATAGCGCCGGCACCAAGCCCCTTGGTCGTCTGCCGACCGATCAACATTCTCCGGTCGGCCTTTGTCATAGCAAGATGCTGGGCATCAGTATTGATAGCAATCATCTGTGCCCCATGGATATTTTCTTCAAACATCCTGTTTACGGTATTTGAACCGCCGCCCCCGCACCCGATGACGGTGATGATGGTGCGCAGTGATGCGAGAACATCTTCGAAGTCGTCATCTTCAATTACCCTCTCTGTCACCGGCTGAGCCTGAGCGTCCACTATTGGTGAGCGTTCAGTTAATGAAGAGGAATACTCGGCCACCTCTGCATCCTCTTCCTTCTTCCGATTTAATGCCTCTTCCACGATTGATCTCATGTATATCTCTCCAATCCCGGGATTCTGATCTCCCGCACAACACGGGAGCTGACCATTTCTGGTCTGATGACCCTTCCATCGACAGAAACTTCCTGCCCGCTGGCCAGCCTGCCGAAGAGTGGGCCGGGTTGTACCCCGAATTTGCGCGCTTTCTCAGGGTCAAAACGATCTCTTCTGATGATGAGGTGATCACCTTCAATAACAGAAAGAGAATGTTTCGTGATCTGTTGTACACACAGGGTTATTAAATCACTTGCTAATTGTGATGCTCTCTTCTGGCACACGATGAAGACCGGAAGGGCGGTGCGGCCGTTGGTCGTGATCCTGATGCATGGGGTTATTGTGTCAAGAAGCGAGATAAATTCCTCATTATCGCCCCAGAGTGCTTCGTTCAGAAGTTCTTCGTGTATTTCGACTGTTGTGAGTGTACAGTCCTCCCATAACCCATGGTTTTTCATCATAGCCCCGGGAGAGACCTTCGATGCGAGTTCCGCAGCTCTGCACCAGGTCTCCCAGGACAGCTCCCCCATCTCCCGCAGCATGCCTTCTGTCAGGATAGGAAGCCCGATACTGGTCAGAAGATTGCTGATTGTGCTGGCCACCGACCCGCTAACTGCTTTTTTATCGATGTAGCCTGCGACTGCACCGGTTTGTTCTGCCATCAGCCTGATCTTCTCCTGCGTGATGAGCGCTGCATCACGCGAGTGTGCGATGTGGCCAAAAGCCCCCCGTGTCTCTGCTGCAATCGCGGTTTGCCGGACCGCATAGTGTGTCCCACCAAAACCGATCAGGGGGACCACAGCACCAGGTTCTGCCGAGAGGACGCATCGTGCAACGACCCGGGCGGCAACAGGATCATGCCATTCTTTCTCTGTGCTTCCAATCTCAACAAAAAAAGATGGGGTTGTGAGATCACCTGGTCCATGATGGGTCACTTCGTAGCCGGCACGGTACCCATCAGGTGCATACCGGATCAGGTTTTTCAGAACCGCCTGCATCATCGCAGGGTCGGCTTTTGACAGTTCGTTTGGTCTACCGCCAAATGCAGCTTCATCAAAATTTCCGGTCACATGCACAGTCAGGACCGGTTCAGGATTTTTGCTTGTATGTCGTGAGAGAAAGATAATGCGGTCAGCATCAATTCTCCTGTCAAGGCCTTCTTCATAGATCAGCCTCCCCTCTGTTTCATGAAAGACAACCCCGTTCAAGAGGAGAGGCCATTCTGCCCATCGATCGTGTTTCATGATATCGTCGATAGCGGATCGGATTGCCACCCCTGCCGGATCGAGGCGTGAATGTACAAGCGCTGTAACCATCTCCCGGATTATTTGATCCCGGTGGTTAAGTATTTCTGCCCTTTAGATCCCGATCTGTAAATACTATATCGTACCAAAACAACACAACAGTATGTCACAGGATATAGTAGCACAGGTCTTCGCTGCAGAAGGCATCGACAAAGAGATCCAGTGTGAAACAGCATTTGCGATCTCAGAGAAGCATGGAATTGATAAAATGGAGATAGCCCGTTACTGCAACAGAAACGGTATAAAAATCCGTGGTTGCCAGCTGGGTTGTTTCAAATGAGTCGTTTTCTCCGGATCATCCCGGTCAGGGAGGCAGTAGCCTCTCTTCTTTCTATTGCACCTGATACCGGTGAGGAGACCGTTTTGCTATCACAGGCTCCACTGCGCATCCTGGAGAGGGATGTCTTCGCTGACCATGACATGCCGGGGTTTGCCCGGTCGATCGTTGATGGGTATGCCGTCATCGCGGCCGATACTGCCGGAGCTCTTGAGTCGCTTCCTTCAATTATCACCTGCACAGGCAGGATCGAGATGGGTTCAGCTGATCCCGGTGTAATACGGCCCGGTGAGTGCAGGTATGTCCCGACAGGGGGGATGGTCCCGGATGGCGCAGATGCCGTTGTGATGATCGAATATTCCGAGACTGCGGGAGATAGTATCCTGGTGATGCGGCCTGCTGCATCAGGAGAGAATATCGTTGCACCGGATGAGGATTTCAAGAAGGGCGATCTGATTCTCAGTTCAGGCCGTCAGATCCTTCCACAGGAGGCTGGTGTCCTTGCCGCAGCAGGCATCCTCTCGGTCTCTGTCAAAAACATTCCAAAAATCGCGGTTATTGCAACCGGCAATGAGGTTGTCCCGCCCGGCGAGATTCCTCCACCCGGCATGGTCAGGGATGTAAACTCGATAGTGTGTGAATCGTTTATCCGCCAGTACGGGTGCAGGCCGGTGCCACGTGGCATCGTGCTCGATGATCCGGATGCACTTGCAGCTGCCATACAGGAAGCGGTGTCTGTTGCAGATGCGATCCTGGTTTCAGGTGGAAGTTCAAAGGATGACCGGGATGCAACTGCACGTGTGATAGCCGATCTCGGACGCATCCTGGTGCATGGTATTGCGATATCACCGGGAAAACCGACCATCATCGGACAGATCTCAGATTGTCCGGTGATCGGGCTTCCAGGTCACCCATCTTCGGCCTTCATGGTACTGCGGGCCATTGTTGCACCGCTCCTTTCTGCAATGAGCGGTAGGACAATACCGGATGTTGTCTGTTCTGCTACTCTTGATACGGGCATCCCTTCTGCGAAAGGAAGGGAAGATTATGTGAGGGTGCGTCTCAGTGATACCACGGCCACGCCGCTTTTTTCAAAGTCCGGGCTTCTTCATACCCTCGTTCAGAGTGATGGATTTGTAAAGGTGCCTGCAGAATCCGAAGGATATGAGGCAGGGACCCTGGTTCGGGTGGTCCTGTGGTAAGCCGGTATCTCTCCCTTGTGACGCTGGAGTCAGCCATCGATACCATACAGCAGAACTGTCCTCCTGCAACGCGCACAATCAGGATCCCCCTGATGGATAGCGTTGGCAGGGTGACAGCGGAGCCGGTTTTTGCAGAATATTCTGTTCCCGAGGCGCATCTCTCTGCGATGGACGGGATCGCCGTTCGATCGCAGGATACACACGGTGCAACCGATAAGTTCCCGGTCAGGCTGGCTGATGCAGTCCTGGTCAATACCGGCAATGTTCTGCCTCCCGGCTATGATGCAGTAATCATGATCGAGGATGTCAAAATCGATGACGGACACTACAGCATCAGGGCACCCGCTGCCCCATGGCAGCATGTCCGCCCTGTCGGGGAGGATATTGCAGAGTCTGAGATGGCAGTCCCGCGTGGCCACAGGATCCTGTACCATGATATTGGTGCCCTTGCCGCATATGGGATCACCGACCTGGATGTCCTCTCCCTTTCTGCTGCGCTCATCCCGACAGGCGGTGAACTGGTGAAACACGGCACCCGCCCACTTCCGGGCCAGGTTGTTGAGAGCAACTGCCTGATGGCGCAGGCACACCTGCGATCCCTGGGAGTTGATGCAGACCTCTTTTTGCCTGTCCCAGACGATCCCGAATCGATCCGGGATGCCCTTGTCAATGCAGCAGAGGATCATGATCTCATTATCATCTCTGCCGGATCATCGAAAGGAACGAAAGACTACACTGCGCAGGTTGTGGATGAACTGGGCACGGTGCTGGTCCATGGCGTTTCGATCAAACCAGGCAAACCGGTGATCATCGGGTCAATACACGGCAAACCGGTCATCGGTCTCCCGGGTTATCCACTCTCGGCACTCACGATCATCCGCGAGATAATCACCCCGGTGATCAGTGGTGCCGGGATCCCGGTTCACGATCCTGACATCATCAGTGCAGAACTGACCCGTGCCCTGACTTCAGATATCGGAACAGACGAGTTTGTCCTGATGGTTATGGGCTTTGTGGCAGGGAGGATGATTGCAACACCCCTCTCGCGTGGTGCAGGTGTTCAGATGAGTGCGGTCCGTTCACATGGTGTTCTCAGGATACCCCGGGACAGTGAGGGTATTGAAGCTGGTGAAACAGTAGCAATTTCAACAAACGTGCCAGAGAAGCAGATCAAATCCGGCATCATTCTTGCAGGAAGCCATGATCCGGTACTTGACCGGATAGCAGATCTCCTCTCGCCCCTGCCGGTCCATTCGGCCCACATCGGGAGTATGGGAGGTATCCTCGCACTGAAAAAACGGCATTGCCATGCTGCTCCAATGCACCTTCTTGCACCAGATGGCACCTATAATATCCGGTATCTTGAGCGGTACCTTGCTGGTGAGGAAGTCACGCTCGTCTGTGTTGCCGAGCGGGAACAGGGTATCGTTTCGCGTGAAGGCATCTCGTTTGATGAGATCGAAACTGTTTCGTTTGTCAACCGTCAGAAGGGATCAGGCACCCGGATGCTTCTGGATCATCTTTTACGCAAGCATGCAGTTGATCCGCATTCGATTACAGGATATACCCGTGAGGTGACGACCCATCTCGCAGTCGCCCTTGCTGTCAGGAGCGGTGAGGCCGATGCCGGACTCTGTGTTGCGTCTGCAGCCGAGACAATGGGGTTGTCATTTGTCCCGGTTGGAACCGAGCGGTATGAACTGGGAATCATGACAGACGAACTCGGCAATCCCGGGATAGAGGCCCTCCTGAATATCATCGACTCGGATTCTCTGCGATCGCTGCTCAAAGAAACAGGTGGATACCGTACAGAGGAGACCGGGGTCCGGCAGACCCTTTCGCTTTGATTTCCTGGGTTCATTACGATCGGGTGTGGTCCCTGTGACCTCTCATTGGGTGTAGTTTGGTAATAACTGGTATCCTTTATTTCGAAAAAGAAACGTAAATATCAGTTGATTTCCTTGAGTTCAAGAACCGTGAGGATATCAGTCCGTGTTACAATACCGATAACCGAGCCGTTTTCCACAACAGGTATCCTCCCGATAGTATGAATTGTCATGAGCTTGAGCGCCTCGGTTACCGAGGCAGATGATGGGAGCGTGATGATTGTATCCCTGGTCATCACGTCACGGACCTGCATTGCTTCGCGATCGATTTCGCTGGTCTTGTGGATATCGGCGAGTGTGATGATTCCGATGAGGGATCCGCGGTCTACAACAGGAAAGCCAAGATGTTTTGTGGTATACATCAGCCTGATCACCTCGGCAAGTGGGAGGGTCGGCTCAACCGTATGCACATCCCGGGACATGATCTCGCCGACATGGACATCCTTGAGAAGGAAGTTGGTTGTTACCATTGACGATTCCTGGCTTGCTCCTATATAGATGAAGAACGCGATGATGATCAGGATAAAATTGAAGGTGAAAAGACCGAGTATTCCAAAGAGAATGGCAAAACCTTTTCCGATATCCGAGGCGATACGGGTTGCACGGTGGAGCGGCATCCGCCTGGCGAGCCAGGCACGGAGGACGCGGCCGCCATCCATTGGAAATGCCGGGAGAAGGTTGAACCCAAAGAGGAGGATGTTTAACAGGGCAAGGTACCCAAATCCATAGATGAGGACGCCTGCAACTGCAGATGCATCGACAAATACATAAACGACATAAACCAGTAACCCGCTGATGATTCCAAGGCCAAGACTTGTCAACGGCCCTGCAAGCGCCATCGGGAGCTCAACTTTCGGATCCGGAAGCGTCTCTTCCATAGATGCGACACCGCCGAAGATGATCAGGGTAATGGAATTGATCTTGATCCCGTTTGCCCGCGCGATGAGCGAGTGAGCAAGCTCATGGACGAATACGCAGAAGAAGAGAGATAATGCAACAAGAGCCCCCAGGATATAGGGGATATACCCGGCCTCAATGATCGTCCTGTCGATTGGTATTGCATAAAACCGCTCGATCAGCTCCACGGTAAGCCCGATCTGCGATCCAATAATCCAGGCAAAGAGCGGTATTACAAGGAGGAATGTAAAATGGAGATGAACCGGTATACCAAAAATTCTTCCTATCTGCAGCGATCCATTCATGAGAAGGATTATCTTTTTTAACTATTTAGTATATATCTTGAGCTGATATGTATGAAGTGGCAGATCTCTGAACTCTTTGGAATGAGCGTCTACACAGACAGGGCCGTATACATCGGTAATGTCGAAGATGTTGTCATTGATATCGATAATAAGAAGATGTCATCGATTGCGGTAACAAACATCAATCCTGATATTATTGACTTGAAGCAATTCAAAGGCGTAAAAATCCCGTACCGCCTGATTAAGGAGGTTTCTGATATTATCCTCATCCGGCATATTCCGGGCGCGTTTAAGACGTCGGCCCTGCGGGAACAGGAAGAATGAAAGAGAGAGAGATCTTCTCTTCACTTCGGACAACATCTCCCTTCTTTATCAGGCTGGACGGGAGATCATTTCGTTCTACAGCCCTGGCTTTATCCCTGAAAAAACCTTTTGATGAAGATTTTTCCCATGCAATGGAGGAGGTGTCCCGTCTTCTCCTTGGTCAAAGCGGACTTGCCCCGGTCTTTGCATATACCTTTTCAGATGAAATCAGCCTCTATTTTCGCACCCTTCCATTCGAAGGGAGAGTTGAGAAGCTTGACTCGGTGGCCGCATCATATGCAGCCAGCGCTCTTACTATAATCCTCTCGCTTGAGGCCCCTCTCTCTTGTGATGCGCGGATCGTGCCGGTTGATCAGGATATGGCAATTGAGTATTGTATCTGGCGGCAGAAAGAGGCCTGGAGAAATCACACAAATGCCTACTGCCAGTGGGCACTTGCAGAGGATGGTCTTTCAGGAAAAGATGTCCAGCAACAACTGCACCGGATGAATACTGCTGGCATGCACGATCTGATGCATGCACGCGGGATCAATCTCGCAAAGACACCCGCATGGCAGCGGCGGGGTGTGATGGTCTGCCGCAGAGTTGAATCATATGCTGGCTATAACCCTGAAACCGGAGAGGATGTTCTAACTGACCGTACCCGGATCGTTTGCGATCGATCTCCCCCGGTATTCAATACAGCTGAAGGGAGGGAGTATCTCCGGCTACTCCTCACCGGTCCGTGAAAGGCTGATTGTAACTGAAACGCCTTCGATATCCCAGGTTGCAGAGAGGCTGGATGCAGGCTGCTCGCTTTTTGGCTCTTTGTATATATCATCGCGTGAAAAGACGAGTGATGATGCCCTGATCTCACCTGCAATCCAGCTCTTCAGCTCATCAAGGAGGCCAAGAACCCGGCCATCCCCGATTGAGGCGGTTGCCTGGATCTGGTCGTTGACCGGAAGTTCCATCTGTTTGCGCATATCCTGGATCCTCCGGATGACCTCGCGCGCATATCCTTCTGCCTCCAGTTCATGGGTCAGGGTGACATCAACATAGACCATTGCATCCGGCATGGATGCCGAAAACACGTTTTTGGGGAGTTTCTCGGTAAATGAAACATGTTCTTCGGTGATCACGAATGCACGATCTCCTGCCTGAACGGTTGCGGCCCCTGCATGCTGGAGCTCTGATCTGAGAGCAGTGCCATCTGCATCTTCGATTGCCTGTTTTACAAGAGGAGCATCTTTCCCATATTCAGGTCCAATCTTCTTCATCTGCGGCTCTGCCGTCCACTGGATACGCTCCCATATGCCGCATACGACCAGAACATTTCTGCTGTTTGCCCGGGCTTTGCAGAGCGGAAGGAGTGATTCGATCGCTTCTTTTACAAGACTGCTTTCGGTGGCGACAACCACCTCTCCAACCGGCCATCGGAGCTTCCTCTTTCCTGCCTGCCGTGCATTGGCAACCGCATCATCAAAAGACTGGACAACCCGCATTGCATCCTCGATCCCCGGGTCGATAAGGGCTGCATCTCCTTCAGTCCAGTCAAGCATATGGACACTTGCCGGGTCCCCGGCAAGCCTGAGGTTTTGGTACATCTCTTCTGCAAGATGGGGGATGAACGGGGCACTGATCCGAATCAGCATCCGCATCACATAGTAGAGTGTATCGTATGCCTGCTGTTTGGAAGCTGACTCTTCTTCAAGCCACATCCGCGGCCTGACAAGCTGGACGTACCAGCGCGAGAGATCATCCAGGATGAATGTCTGGAGTTTTCGGATTGCCCTGTGGATCTGATACCCATTCATTGTCTCATTTACTTCGGCAGCAACCGAATTGATCTTTGAAATAATCCACCGGTCCTCAACAGAACCACTGCCTGCAATACCTGCTGCACAGGCAGGATCATATGCTCCGTCGATACATTCAGCAGGCTGGAATCCATCAAGCCGCATATATGGTATCGGGAACCGGTATACATTCCAGAGGATGTTTAATGCGCGGTGGACCGTCTTTACCCCGTCCCAGTTAAACTTCAGGTCGTCCCATGGGGCGCTTGCAGAGAGGATGTAGAACCTGAGCGTATCTACCCCGAATTGTTCGATCACCTCTTCGGGAGTTACCACGTTGCCAAAACTCTTTGACATCTTCCTCCCCTGCGCATCCAGTGCAAACCCATGCATCAGCACGTTTTTGTACGGTGCCTGCGAGAATGCAATCATGGAGAGGCCAAGTTGTGAATAGAACCAGCCGCGCGTCTGGTCCTGGCCTTCAGTAATGAATTCGGCTGGCCAGAGGGAATGAAACGCCTCTTCATTGCCGGGATAGCTCAATGTCGCCCATGATGCAACCCCTGAATCAAACCAGACATCGAATATATCCTCGACCCGCTTCATTATCCCTCCGCAGGTGCAGGGAATTGTGATATCATCGACCATCGGACGGTGGGGATCGGTGATCTTCTTTCCAGATTCCTCTTCAAGCTCAACGAACCTGCCGATGACACGGTACTCGTCGCAGGATTCGCAGACCCAGACCGGGATCGGGATCCCCCAGTACCGCTGACGGGAGATACACCAGTCGCGCGCACCCTCTATCCAGTCATGGAACCTCGCACTTCCGGCCCAATCCGGATACCAGGTGACATCATCCCTGATTGAACCAAGCATCTGTTCTTTGATTTCGCTCGCCCGGATGAACCATTGCGATGTTGCCCGGTAGATGTTTGGGGTCTTGCACCTCCAGCAGTGGCCATACCTGTGCGTCACCTTCCGGTCTGCAAGGAGTGATGGTCCGAGAGCATCGATCACTTTCCTGTTTGTTTCGGACTCTTTGACTTCAAGGCCTGCAAATTCGCCAGCTTCATCAGTGAACCTGCCGGTCTCATCGACCGGGCAGACGATCTGTAGGTTCTCCTTCATGCCAAGTACATAATCATCCCAGCCATGCCCTGGGGCGATATGGACCATGCCGGTATTCTCCATGGCGACAAAGTCTGCTGCAACAACACGGTGCGCTATCTCTGCCTGCAGGGGAACGGATGCTGCAAGGGGGGAAAGGTATTCTGTTCCAACAAGATCAGATCCCCATCTGACACCCAGCACCTCGTAGTCCTGGTACCGCCCGGCTTTGAGAACGCTTTCAACAAGTTCATCGGCAACCCAGAGTATTTCAGATGTTCCTTCCCTCACCGCGCGAACGCGGGCATAGAGAAAATCAGGAGCAACGGCAACAGCAACATTTGCAGGAAGCGTCCAGGGTGTCGTTGTCCAGATGACAAGATGCTCGTTCTCTGCAGCCTTGATCGGGAATTTGACAAATATCGAGGGATCGGTCACGTCAATATATTCGACTTCCGCATCAGCGATCGCTGTTTCACATCGGGGGCACCAGTTTACGACACGGAACCCCCGTTCGAGCATCCCCTCTTCATCGACACGTTTGAGGGTAAACCAGGCCGCTTCGATATAATCATTGGAGATGGTCTGGTATGGGTTCTCAAAGTCAAGCCAGACACCGAGATCAGAGAACTGCCTGCTCATGATATCTTTGTGCGTTACGGCGAAATCCCTGCATTTTTCAATAAAAGCAGCAATTCCGTAAGATTCGATATCCTTCTTGGAATGAAACCCCAGTTCGTTTTCGACTCTCACCTCAATTGGAAGGCCATGCATATCATAGCCAGCCCTGTCGATAAGATTGCGGCCCTGCATCCGGTGATACCTGAGAATGGCGTCTTTTAAGATTTTATTCCATGCCGTCCCGAGATGGATGTTCCCGGTGGTATAGGGGGGTCCGTCCACAAAGAAGAACGTCCTGCCTGTCTTTCTCAGTTCCTGTACGGTTTTGTAGGTATCTTCAGTACGCCAGAATGCACGTACCTTCTCCTCTACCCTCTGCGGGGTATAACTGCTGGTGACTTCCTCCACCTGGATCCCTCGGTTTATTTATTGTATTCCTATATGTTTGGCAGAATCAGACAAAGGGTTTTGCACGGTTGCACGACAAAAAGATTGTACTTTTTATGCATCTGCTGAATAGAATATCAGGTGATCATCTATGGAATATACAGTACGCCACTATCATCCGGATGACTATCCGCATATCTGCCGAATCGATTATGATCTCTTTGGAGAATTTCGGTATTCTCCCATCTTCCTCCGCCAGGCAGGGGAACTCTTTGCCCCTGCATACTATGTGGCAACAGCCGGAGAAGAGCTGATAGGCTATGTCATCGGAGCGCCGGTAATGGATCGACCAGAAGATGGCTGGATCCTCAGGATAGGTGTTACCACTGAATGGCAGGGACGAGGTGTCGGTGCAGCACTCATCGATCCTCTTGTAACCTGCTTCGAGGAGAAGGGTGCTGCCAGAATCAGGATTGTGGTCTCGAAGCGGTATGGGCCTGTAACAGATCTTCTGCTCTCAAAAGGGTTCTCTGTGTCTTCCCATGAAAAAGCATACTATTATCCGGATATTGACCGGATAATCATGGAACGTGTGTTTTAAGTGTCCTGGCTTCCTCTGGCACCATTCCCATCCTGTTGATGATATACTTATACAGTTCCACGACCACAAGAACCGAGAGAGAGAGGAGCGTGACTCCTATCCATGCATTGAGAGAGACTGGTGCGATACCCAGCGCCTCCTGGAAGAATGGCGTGTACATGGCTGCAATATGTATCACCTGCGCAGCAACGATTCCAAGCAGCAGGTAGATGTTTGAGAAGATGGGTATGCTGAAGAATGATTTATATTCTGATCGGCAGTTCAGGGTATGAAAGTTCTCAAGCATGACCACCAGCAGGATGAGAAGGTTACGTGCCTCTTCTGTGGAATAACCGGCCTGCTGAAGCCAGAACCAGAATAAAAATGCAACAGTGCCCATTGTGGTGCCTGCAACGGCGATCTGTCGCACCATCACACGGTCAAACATTTTCTCATCCGGGTCACGCGGTGGCCGTTTCATCGTATGGGGCTCCCCCGGCTCAAATGAAAGCACAACCCCTTTGATACCATTTGTTACTACATTCAGCCAGAGGAGCTGGGCTGCGACGAGAGGAATCGGAAGACCGATGATGAAGATGGCTGTTATGAAGAGGAAGACTTCTGCCCACCCGGTCGAGACGAGAAGAAAAATAACTTTCCTGACATTGTCATATGCAAACCTTCCTTCTTTGATACCGGCAACTATCGAAGAAAAGGAGTCATCAGTGATGATCATTGCAGAGGTGTCCTTGGCAACGTCAGTTCCAGATCCCATTGCCACGCCCATGTTTGCCGATCGCAGTGCCGGTGCATCATTGACGCCATCACCTGTCACAGCCACAAAGTGGCCTGCTGCCTTGAGCGCATTCACGATGTGGAGCTTCTCCTCAGGACTGACCCGCGCAAATACATGTTTCCGATCGACTAAGGAAGCAAATTCGGGGCTGGTTGGAGATCCTGCTGCTACAAGTTCGCGTCCGGTGATGAGGTCCTCTTCATCTTCTGCAATTCCGAGTTGCTGTGCAATTGCGAGAGCCGTTCGTGGATGGTCGCCTGTGATCATCTTCACATCCACTCCGGCTTCATAACACTCCATGACAGCGTCATATACCTCTGGCCTGACGGGATCGATGAACCCGATCAGGCCATAGAGTTCAAGGTCGGGAGGAGGTCCGCCTTTCACCTCTTCGGGATCAGATTTCCCACCGGCGATCGCAAGCACGCGGTACCCGCGGGTGGTGAGACTGTTCATCTGCTCCTCGATTGCATGCGTATCAATCTCTGCTCTCCCCTCAGAGGTGAGCATCGTCCTGCAACCCGGCAGGATGACTTCAAGAGCACCCTTCACTGCGATATATCGCTCTTCTCCATCCTGATACCAGACAGTGGCAAACCGGTTATCAGAAGAGAACGGGATCTCGGCGAGAATGGCATGTGCGGCCTGGGTCTTTGATGGGTCGATACCTGCCTTGTACCCAAGCGCAAGCAGGGCAATGTCCATCGCATCACCACTGGAAAACCATTGACCATCTCGTTTTGATAAATTTCCTTCATTGCAGATGATCCCGGCCCTGATAAGATTGTGGAGGGCGCCGAGATCTGCGGCTGGTTCACCGGTATCATCGAGAATCTCTCCTTCTCCCGAATATCCCTCACCAGAAACGGCAAACTCCTGGCCATCAGGGAGGATGAGTATTTTTGCTGTCTGCTGGTTCACCGTCAGTGTCCCTGTCTTATCACTTGCAATGACAGTACAGCTCCCAAGGCTCTCTACAGCCGAAAGCTGCCTGACGATCACATGACGCTCTGCCATCCGCGTTGTTGCAACAGCAAGCGCAACGGTCAGAGCCACAGGAAGTCCTTCAGGGATGGCGGCAACAGCGAGAGCAACAGCAAGGAAGAAGACCTCCGTTGGTGGTTCTCCCTGGTAGATGATGACTGCAGCAAGGACAACGCAGGCAAAAAGAACGGCGATACTAATATTTCGTGCAAACTGCTCCATCCTGATAAGAAGCGGGGTTTTTCCAACCTCGGCTGTAGTTACTGAAAGAGCGATCTTTCCAATTTCTGTCCGTGTACCGGTTGACGTGACGATCCCAAGCCCACGGCCTGACATAACGGTGGTTCCCGCAAATCCCATGTTGCTTCGATCAGCAACCGGTGTATCCTCAGGAAGGGTGTGGGTCTCTTTTTTGGCTGCAACAGACTCACCTGTGAGGAGAGATTCATCAATGGCAAGGGATGAAGAAGAGATGATCCTGACGTCGGCTGGCACCCTGCTCCCTGCTTCAAGATAGACAATATCACCCGGGACCAGGTCTTCAGCAGGTATTTTTTCTTCATAGCCTTCGCGTTTCACCCGGGTATATATTGTGAGCATCTCCTGAAGGGCAGCTGCATTTCGCTCGGCTTTCAATTCCTGAATTGATCCGATTACCGAATTGAGTCCGATGACAAGAAAAATAAAAATTGCATCGGTCCAGTCCTCTGCGACCGCCTTGACGATTCCAGCAACAACGAGTATATAAATCAGCGGACTTGCAAACTGTCTGAGGATAATGCGAATGGTAGATGTTGGTTTCCTCCCAGGGAGGATATTTTTTCCATAGTCTAGTCTTCGTGATTCAACGTCTGTCTTTGCAAGTCCGTCTGACTCTACCTGAAGGTGGCGGCGGATCTCTGCGATACCCATCGCATGCCAGGTGCGATCAGGGCTCTTGTCCATGTCTCCTTCAGATGCCATGTGCCTGTCGTGTTTCACGAGTGGTATTTATCTTATCTATCAAAATCGATCAGATGATCTATCTGCGTTCCTCCAGTTATTTGTATCCATTCCGGAGATGATTGAATGGGTTTGCGGGCAAGAATCGCAGCAACTGTTTTTTTTCCGACACCCGGCAGTGTCTTGAGGGCCGCTCCCGACAGCCGGTTGACCGGGATCGGATATGGCAGAGCGGTTACCGATCGGCTTCCGTAGCCGACTACAGCGCAGTCGATGACTATTCTCTCCTCAAGGAAAAGGGGAAGTCCGATCAGGATTGGATAGGTCCCCATCTGGCGGGCAAACGATGGAACAGACGAGATCTCAACAACGGCTTCTTTAAGTATCGTTCCAACGGGAAAGACCTGCCTGAGCATTGCGGGATCAAATACCTTTCGTGTCCATTCTTTAAAGGATCGAAATGCATGCTGATGCCTGCCCATGGTATTCTCTTCATATGCCCGGGTCCCTTCAAATGGTATCAGCTGACGGATATTCACCCGCCGGACGATTAGTCCTTCTGCACGTATTCTTTCGAGAAGGGAACGGTTATGCCGGTACGTATCTTCGGTTTCCCCGGCAAGCCCGGAGACAAAGTTCAGTCCGGGAAGAAGATGGGGGATCCCGTTTTCATCGCGTGTACCTCCTATTTCGCAGACGATTCTGATTGCATCCATCACCTGGCCGGGTGATGCTTTGAGGTTGTTTGCCTCAATTACCGCGGGGTCGGCTGTTTCAACCCCAAACGCAGCGATGTCTCCTGGCGTGTGGCCTTCAATGATTGCCCGGAGACCTTCCCTGGATGCCTCTTCATGCCGGGCGATTGTACCTGGATTTACATTGTCGATATGCAGCGTTGCAAGATCGGGTGCTGCCCTCCTGATCGCAGTGAATAATGATCGGATCTTTTCCGGATCAGGTCGTGGAAACTCACCGCCTGTGGCTCCATATACCAGGAGATCGGGCTGGCGGCCGATCCGGAAGTGCCGTGCACCACTGGCAGAGAGGGCTGCCACCTCCTCTTCGATCAGATCAACAGGCCGGTATACCGGTTTTCCAAGGAATGGCTCAGTGCAGAACGAGCAGCCTCCCGTGACCGCACGTGGACACCCCTTTGCGGTTTCAAGCTCAAGCATGATATATGGAAAGAACGGGTGCTGGCGGATAATATGCGAACCTGATACGGCCCAGGCATTGCTTTCTTCATATGTCTCCCTTCCAACGGGTTTTTCTCCCTGGAGAAACCGATGGAGTGCGGTTGCAGGATCCCCGACGAGGAATGCCCGGTATCCAGGCATCGGCTCCTTGATGGCCCTTCTCCCACCCCGTGGTGAGATGCCGTATGCAACCGGCCCCCCGAGGAGAGCGGTGGTCTGTTCAAAGAACGATCCGATCTGCTGGAGCTCTGTCAGGGTTGCAGGAGTCCCGGCCAGGTACTTTCCCGGGACGGTCTGTCCGGCAATCACCACAACGAGTGGTTTTGCCCGCTCTTTCTGGAGTTCATGGGGCTTTGATCGGACCTGATCGATCGTCTGGTATTGTACCCGGTAGCCTGCTTCGCAGAGGACACCGGCAACCGTCCGGATATAGGGTGATATGTACGGAGGGACGCCAAGGCAGGCCGGCTCGTCCACATATCCGTCGATTAACAACGCATCAGAGGTCATAACCAAGCAGATCAAGCAGTTTGCGAGCCTGAAGCAGTTTTCCTCTTTTCATCGGGTCAACCGAGGGATCAGAGAGGTCAAAGCCGATGATTGCGACCCGCTCTGCCCCGAGTGCATGGGCGGCAAAGACTGCCCGATCACCATCGGTGAACCCGCCGAAGTTATGGATATGCGTATCCGGAGGCCCCTGGGTTGTGCCGACGACAGGTCCGCTAAAGCGTGGCACCCACCGCTTGAGAAGAGGTATATTATCGCCATGTGCGTGGACGACAATGACCGTTCCCTCCTGGTTCATCTGGATGAATGGCTCTTCTGCCCCGTCGAGATCCGTGAAGATGGCATCCGGTATCATCCCCTGTTCATACAGGATAAGTGCGCCTGCATCTGCTGCAAGGATTTTGCCTTCTATCAGGTCAAGTTCAGATGAGAGGACCGGTGCATTTCCACAGATTGTGACAACGTTTCCAGAGATGATACTCCTGAGGAGATCAATATCATCACGGGGCAGGATTTCAGCAAGCAGGCGTGCGGCTTCTTCATCAGCTGAGGGGTCAAATCCAAAATAATCTATAATCTCGAAATAATGAGGTTCCCAGTCCTCATACCTCATTTTTATCCCCATTATCATCGATACCGACGATCTTTGTGAACCTGAGCATGATCGGTTCAATAATCATTTTGAGGAGATCCTCTTTTTCACGCACAAGTGAAAAGTACGTCAGCGGGATGGTTGCTGCAGCCATTGTTGCATGACCCCCTGCATCACCGATATCCTCAAATGCTTCTTTGAGGACATTGCCAATATGTACCCTGACATCTTTGTTTCGTGCCGAGATGATGATATGCGAATCAGTGATGCCATATACAACCGCAGTCGTCACTGCTTCAAGGTTTACAAGAATATCTGCCGCCTGGGGAAGGGCATCGCGGTTCCGGAGATATCCAACATTTGAAAAAAGAAACCCGCTCTTGATTTTACGGCTCCAGATCGCCTTCCCCATCACTTCAAGCGTCTCCTGTGAAAGCGATGGCGACATGATCTTCTGAAGAAGATCTTCATCAGAGAGGGGGAGGAGATATGCTGCATTATAGAGATCGTTCGGTGTTACGTTTCTCCGGAATTCCTTGGTATCTGCACGTATGCCATAGTAGAGAGCGGTTGCCACTTTCTTATCGACATTAATGTCAAGTTCCTGGAGATATTGGGCGAAAATGCTGGCAGTAGCACCTCTTTCAGGACGGATGTCCAAAAATTTTATCCCTTGTGGCAGTTTGACGCCTTCAGAGCTGTGATGGTCGATGATGATATCGACAGCAAGGTCAGGGGTAAGATCATTGTTGGCGCCTGGTGCAGATGTGTCGACAAGGGCAAGATGAGTGCATTCTTTAAGCTTTTCCGGTGTGATCCTCTCCATATCGATCTCAAGCAGATTGACAAATGCCCTGTTCTCCTGGTGGCCGATGTTTCCTCCATACAGAATAACACATTTGAGTTCTTCTTTTGTAGCAATCCGGGCCATTGAACTGAGTGCCATTGCACTTGAGATTGCGTCAGGATCCGGGTTTCGATGTGTGATAATGCCAAGGATTCCGGTCATATCTTCCAGGATAGAGTAGAGCTGTTGCGCACTCCGGGCAGCAATCAGGCGTTTCATATGGTTAACAGCTGATTTTGCAACCACCTGCTGGGGGTACAACACAACATCCGCCCCTGCTTCAACCAGCTGATCTACTGAGAAGAGATCGACAGCACGGACGATACAGACTGCTTGCGGATAATATTTCACAGTATTTTGAACTGCAATCAGGTTCGCTTCTTTATTGCTGGAGAGAATAAAAACGACCTCAGGAATTGGCAGTTCTTCAAAGATGTCCTCATCTGCTATATCATGGGCGATTGCCTGATATTTCTGATCCTTGAGGTCCTCGACCCTTTTTTCGTCAGAGTCTATTACAATGATATTATCGCTTTCTTTGAGGAGTTCTTCGATGACATTGTAGCCGATGCTCCCGCACCCAAATACCATATACCGAATAGTGGGTTTGGGTTTCTTCTTCTTTCCATCAGCCATATTGTATATATGGATCGTTTCAGATATTAATGCTGTTTGCAGGGGTATTCATAAGACATAAATAGTCATGACTGCAACGTATTCTGGTCAAATCAGTGGGCCTGTAGCTTAGTTCGGAATAGCGACGGACTCTTAATCCGTAGGTCAGGGGTTCAAATCCCTTCAGGCCCGTATCTCTTTGTTTCAAGTACTTGAAGATGATAATCGGCTCTTCCGACTGCCATCACCATCTTTTTGAGTGTCGGATATGGCGACTTGAACCGCTCGATGCCTTCTCGTGTAACATCTGACAGTCAATACCTGCATGGAAAGTCGCAGGCGTATTGCATGTAACCATCATGTGGGGGGAGAAAAACGAGTTATGAAAGGATCTGATCGCTTCATGATTGTACACGTGCTCAATGTCTACAGGTATCTTCTGGCAGGATATGAAGGAAGAATAGGTTATACTATACCATTTGGTCTCCAAGCATACAGGTAATATCAGGGTGGTGCAGAAGTAGTATGCGGTCTCGAAAAGATTGTATTACCATTCTAAAAGGGTTGAAAGGAGAGATGGCATCTTCTTTTGGGGTGACGCAGCTTGGCGTCTTCACTCCCCCGCTTGAAGACAGAACCCGCCTCCATCTAGTTGTTTCATTTTCAGATGATCGTGATCTTTTTGATATGGCTGCACTCTCAAGGTTCATTGAGAAACAAACTGGAGAGAAGAACACGGTCATCTCGATGAATGGATTGCGAAATGAGATCACCCCATGTATTATGCGGGCAGACCCGCTCACAAAGGCGCAGGTGCACTTCTTCCAGCAGGAGATTGTCCGTCTTATATCTGATATCGAACACTTCTGTCGTGGCATGAATTACGAGGCTTTTGTATCTGAAAAGAAGATACGATATGCCGTTTACTCGCTATTCTTCACAATTGGAAGGCTCAGCGCATGCATTCCAGATACGTACAAGACTGAAACGGATGGAATCCCCTGGTCTCTTCTCAACGCACTGCCGGAGGTATTGTCACCATGCTATGGTACTGACGATCTCCTTGTCTGGAATTGTATACAGAACAGGTTGCCGACGATCAAACGCAATATCAGGGCCCTGCATGGAGTGAAAGGGCCGGTAGAGAAGGGTAGGGCAGGACGCAGGTTTTTTTAAGGTTGATTCACTTCTTGAAGTGGCAGGTCAAAAGATGTATTGCATCCCTTCCTTCTGAAGCTGCCTGTGTACTGCTGCATACTCTGGCATCACCGATCCAACCAGATCCCAGAACGGCTTTTGGTGATTCTTCTCGACAAGGTGGCAGACCTCATGGACAATTGTATACTCAAGCAACTCTGGCGGCGCCAGTGCAATTCTGAGATTGATAATAATCCCGTTCTTTGGTGTGCATGATCCAAACCGGCGTTTCTGGTACCCAAACCTGACAGCCGGGGGAGATACCCCGATCGCCTCTGCAGTACATCGGGCAATCTCTTCGGCATGCGGGAGAATAGCATGATAATAACAGTCCATGATAGCGGATCTGATTGCATTGGCGGACTGCTCCGGTATGGTGCCTGGTGGAAGTCCGATATGGAGTTCGTCTTTTGTCATAGTTGCTCTGATCCCATCAAAAGACTCATAATGCCTGATAGTGAGGAGGTGGCCCTGGAATGGAATTATTTCGCCGTCATGGTACTGGCGGGGCGGTCTCTCCTCTGCCAGTGCAGCTTTTTTCCGGCGCGCACGTCTAATCCAGTCCTCATGTTCCACTATTGCGGCTTTGGCAGTCTCCCCCGAAAGTGGGGTGGGTGATCTGAGTTCAATTCCAAGGTCATCCCGTATGGCAATTGCAACCCGTTTTCGTCGCCGGTTGAAGACATTGTAATAGGGTATCTCTTCTCCATCGATCCTGACCGTCCCTGTATTGAATGATCCTGACCTATCGTTTTTTTGAAAAATATTAGAAATCCAATCCCGGTTTTGATTGAGTAACGTCTCGCACGCACGTCTGGTCATCGGCCCTGGAGTCTCGATTTCAATTCTTTCGTTCTTTTTGATAATGAGACAGGGGTGTTTCCTTCGTGTGTTTGTAATGACAGTATATGGTACCTCGTATCCCACAACAGGAAATGTCCCTCCCTTCCAGCCTCCTTCCTGAAGCAGGTGCATCTGCTCTCTGATCCAGTCCTTTTCTCTTGCCAGAATTGATCGTGCCCGTTTCGATGATATCGGTTTTGATGCATGGATCTGTATATTCCTGCTGTCGGCGAAGTGCATGGTATATGTATCGCATCTCCGATCAAGTATGACGGTGTAGAAGATCCTTTCTCCATCAATTATGAACGGATCCCCTCTTTCTGGCTGTTTCGTATTCAGATTAGCTTCCTCCCTTGAGCATATGTGGTATATTCCCGATGCAACATGGCCGTCTGAATAAGGTTTTCGTACTGCAGGTATGCTGCTTGCATCCTGCAGTCAGGTATGTTTTTTCTTCAGATGAAACTCTCCCTGTTTCAAAGCCTTCATAGTGTTGGATGCGAAAATAATCCATACAGATGAATATCCGTGCTATCACCAGGGGAACCCTCTCCACCCTCCTCGAAATGGCAAAGAGCCAGCACCCACTCGAATTTGTAGCTCTTCTTGATGGAGATGACGGCGTCCTCTCAGAAATCACACTCCTTCCGGGGACTCGCCTTAGCGAGCGGAGCGCCTCCCTGTTTGTAGATATGATCCCGCTTGGCATGTCCTTCTCCGGGAGCGCCCATAGTCATCCAAACGGTGTTGTCAGACCTTCAGATGCGGATATCGGCTTCTTTCCCCGCTTTGGCGACTGTCACCTGATCATTGGATACCCCTACGGATCCAATGACTGGCAGGCCTTTAGCCGTACTGGATTACCCCGCAGTCTCGAGGTGATTGAATGAAACGGGTTGTTGCCACAGGCACATTTGATATCATCCACCCGGGACATCTCTATTACCTGAATGCTTCAAAAGCCCTTGGTGATGAGTTGTATGTTATCGTTGCGCGTGAGCATAATGTCCGACATAAGCCACGTCCGGTAATCCCTGAACAACAGCGGCTCACAATGGTCCTGGGTTTGAAACCGGTTGATCATGCCGTCCTTGGAGACCTAAACGATCGGTTCAGGCCGATACGGGAGATCGAGCCTGATATCATCACGATCGGATTCAACCAGCGGTTTACGCCGGAGAGTCTTGAAGCCGAACTGAGATCAGCCGGTCTTTCTATCCCTGTTGTTCGGATCGATCAATATCCTGATTGTGAATTCTGCTCGTCACGAAAGATCATCGATCGCGCCTGTATGATGCGCAATTCTCTGCTAAGCAAAGAGTAAAAGCCACACATATTTTATATTCGTATCGAGAAAGAGCACTCTGTTATGGTGCAGATGACAATACGCAGCCTTGATGAAGAAATCAGCATCCTCTGTGCCCATGCAGAGGAAAGGGGAGCTGTGCCGGCGGTTATCCCTGTTGACGAGATCGTTGTTTCTGAATGGGTCAGGCTGAAATGCAGGTTTGGGTGCAAAGGGTACGGGAAACACTTAAGTTGCCCCCCATACACACCCGGCCCAGAGGAGATGCGGCGAATACTCTCAGGGTACCGGAGCGCGATGCTCGTCCGTTTCGATGGCGATCCGGCCCACCCTGAGATCGGCCCTGATGACATCCCGCTTGATTTTCACCCGTTCTATAAAGAGATGATCCTCTGGATCTGGAATACAATGTGGGAGCTTGAGAAGATCGCGTTTTACGATGGGTTCTACAAGGCGTTTGGGTTTGGTGCATACCCCTGCATTCATTGCGAAACATGTGTGGTTGAGGAATGGGACGGCCCGGTCGATGAGAGCATTCGCAGAAGGTGCAGGATGATGGACCGTGTCCGTCCGAGCATGGAGGCAACCGGTATGGATGTCTTTGCAACAGCAAGGAAGGTGGGATGGGCGATCACCACAATTCCCTGTGCAGGTTTTGAATATGGAAAGATCATGCATGGCAATATCCGATCAGTTGGCCTGCTTCTGATCGATTGAAAATAACTGAGACGTGATCGCTCGTTGACAACACGATCTCCTGCTGACTATTCAGGTATCCCCAAAAACTGAGAACCGATGGATCAGATCCATCAATTTCGGAGGGGATTACATACCGGGTGCGTGGTGTGAAGGATATTGCCAGCCACCCAATCGATTGGGTGGCGGCATCCTGGTATGATGTGGGACGTGCCATGACATGACGCCCCGGTCTGGATGGTGTGCCCCGATGGGACAAAATATGGTACTACCTATGAATATTTAATACTTTTCTGATTTTTTTTAATAAACACGCACAAAGCTATCTCATTAAACGCCATATCATAGATACAATGCATGCAAAACTTCTCACCTGCATCCTCCATGGGCCTGATGTCTTTGATGAAGGGGATGCAGTTTTTATATGTGAAGCGCTCATACCGGACAACATCATTGTAGCAGGCGTCATGGGAAGGACTGCAGCCAGAGAGAGTGGTCTGCCTGTTTCCTATGCCAGCAGTCCTCCCTCTATTATCATCAACCAGATCCGGGGAGATTGTATTCTTGTCAACCGCGGGAAGACACCCATCTCCGGACGGCGGTTTGGAGAGATCGTTGCATCCCGGATTCATGGCGGCCGGGGGCTTATCCATATCGAGTGCTCAGACCAGATCTGCTATCTCTGGAACGGCGGTGACAGGGACCTTGCCATAATGGTGTCTGAGAGGCTTGGTTATCCAATGGTTGAGGCATGGTCCGCTATTGATAGGGGATCTGAAATGCGCCGTATATGTGGCTGCATTCCAGGGGAACCAGTTTTTATCGAAGGAATTGTGATCGGGTATGCTACGTCGGACTGTGTTGTGATCTCACGGAACAACTCGACGATTATTCCCGTCAGCGGGATCCGGCTGAAACCACATGGGGTGTTGAAACTCTCTGCTCTCGGGGATCTCCCGCTTGATCAGGCATGGTGTAAGAGTGGCCAGATACGGTCATCCCTTCCCCGGTCACCCGAAAGGCTTGCCCCGCAAATCGGCAGGATCGCTGTTATTGATCATAGTGCCTTTGCAATCTACCAGGTCGTCACTCCCGACACCTGCGGGATGGTCACCATTGGCGATGACACAACAGCAGTCTGCGGCCATATCGGAGCAGCCTCGGGTGTGCCGGTCTTTGGGATCACCGATGGTGATGCAGACGAGATCGTGCCTGAAGCATATGCGCCGGGTTCAGTTATTGTTCAGACCATCTCTGAAACTGATGATGAACTTGGTCGTGAAGTTGCCTCGGTTCTGCCTGATAGAGGAGATCTCTCCTGGGATGAGACTGTATCGTCCCTGCTGGATCGGTTCTTTGGCCGTATCCGCATGGTGAGGGATCTCCGGTGATTCGGTGTCCCGAATGCAAAGGAAAGGGACTCTGCGGTCTTCCAAAGTGCCCGGTGCTCCAGCGTTTCCATGCGCAGGTGAGCGAAAAACCCATTCAGGAGTACATGGGGCCTGCGCCATCGGTCTTCATCGGGAGCAGGAGATACCCGCATGTTCTGGGGGGTCCGCTCCTCCTCCGTGATTCTGATCGGCCGACAGACTGGGTGTCCAGGGGATATGCAATTGATGATATCATTGCCATAAGGTCCCGCACCATCCGGGGATCGCAGGCAATCAAATCTGTTCTTTATCAGGCACAGGAGGTCGCACTCTCCAGCAGGCCACTGGATGTTGAAGCAACATTTGAAAAGCCGGTCCGCTTTGACCTTTCCTTTGATGGAACCATTGCACCAATCGGTCTTGCAGGTACGCTTTCCCGGGTAGATATTCTGGATAACGCGGTGGTTGAGCCTGCGGTTGACCGGTACACTTCAGACACCGATATAAAGGCAAATGAAGCAGTTTCAGCTCTTTTCCAGAATAAGATCGATGTGTACCGGATAACAAGTCTCCTGACAGCAGGTCTTCTTGGGTCGCAGAGAACGTTTGTGCCGACCCGGTGGGCGATCACGGCGGTTGATGACATGGTCTCGCTGGATCTGAGGAGGCGAAACGAACGGATGCCACCGCTCCAGGAGATCAGGATTCATACGTCATTGTTGTATGGAAACACAATTGTTGTCCTGCTGATCCCGTCTGCAGATTTCCGGTTTGAGATGATCGAGCGGTGGCAGAAACAGTCTCTCTGGGGAGGAGCTGAGGATGTGGTCGTCGCGGATGGTGAAGGAAGGAAAAAGCGGGGCTATTCTCCCATCGCCGGTGCATACTACTCCGCACGTCTGGCTGTTCTTGAACATACAACCAGTCTTGGCCGCCTGGCACGTGCACTTGTGATCAGGGATATTTCCGGGGATTACTGGGCTCCACTTGGTACCTGGGTCATTCGGGAGGCAACACGCGCAGCACTCCGCTCAGATCCGATCCCCTGTATGGATCTGGCATCTGCAGAAGATGTTATTACATCACTCCTTGGTTCTCCTTTCTGGCGGTCCCATTCGAACCTGCTCAATGATATTCTGGTTCAGCGAACGTTTGCAGATTACACCTGATTGACAGATCAATACCTTCAAAAGCTATCAACAAAGATATACACACAAGTGTATGCGTTTTTCTAAGTTTGCCCTCTGGTGCGAGAAGATAGAACAGCTCTCCGGCCGGCTCGAGATGATCAATCTCATAGCCGGGATTCTGCCGGATCTTGATGAAGAGAATCTCCCGATATTTGTCAGGTTTATCAGGGGACTTATTTTTCCTGACTGGAGCTCTTCGCACCTCGGGGTAGGTCCAAACCTTCTCTATGATGCTGTTGCCTATGTATGCGGGAAAAAACGAGGCGATCTTATTACCCTGGTGAACCAGATCGGCGATGCAGGCCTCGCAGTTGAAAAGTCCCTCTCAGAAAAGACACAGACCACTTTTTTCACCGAAGATCTGGATCTATCTCTTGTCTATGCCATATTTGAACGAATGGCTGATACTGGAGGTCAACAGTCCCAGAAAGAGAAAATGAGAAATGTCCGGTTTCTTTTTTCAAATGTCTCTCCACGTGAAGGCAGGTACCTCACACGCCTGATGCTGGAAGAGCTCCGGATTGGTGTAGGAGAGGGGAATGTGCGCGATGCAATCGCACAGGCGTTTTCAGTCAATGTGGATCTCATCACCCGTGCGCACCAGGTGAAAAATGATCTTGGTGAGGTTGCACGCCTTGCGAAGTATCATCCTGATGATCTTGCATCTGTCAGGATCGAACTCTTCAGGCCGGTGAAGATGATGCTTGCCCAGGCAGGGTCTATTGAGGATATGGTTGCCGGAAACAGCAGCGTCTGTGCAGAATATAAATATGATGGGAGCAGGTTCCAGTTCCATAAATCAGGCGATCGGGTTGCCATCTATTCACGAAGGCTTGAAGACCTTACCACAGCACTCCCTGATGTTACTGACGAGCTGAAGTCCCAGATTTCTGAGGATGTCATTGTGGATGGTGAGATTGTTGCCATGGAAGACGGACGTCCCATGCCGTTTCAGACTGTTCTCCGGCGTATCAGGAGAAAACATGGAATTGCAGAACATAGCGTTCGTATCAGGATGATCCCGTTTGTTTTTGACATCCTGTATCGAAACGGTGAGAGTCTCATTGATCATTTCCTTGAAGAACGGAGAAAGCACCTGGAATCTGTAGTGCATGGTTGCCTTGCGCCACAGATCCGATCTGATAGTGCCCTGGAACTTGAGGAATTTTATCGTGAGGCACTGGATGCCGGGCATGAGGGGATTATGCTGAAACGACCGGAATCACCGTATATTCCCGGAAGCAGGGGAAAACACTGGGTAAAATGCAAGCCGGAGGTTGAAACGATGGATCTTGCCGTGATCGGTGGCGAGTGGGGAGAAGGCCGTCGGGCACATCATTTCGGATCATTTCTCCTTGCATGCCAGGACGATCAGGGTAATCTTCTTCCTGTAAGCAGGGTTGCAACTGGCATTACTGATGAGACCCTTGGGTTCCTGTATGAGCTCTTTTCTGACCGGGTAATAAGCACAACGGGCAAAAAAGTTCAATTTGAGCCCGGAATCATCTTTGAAGTTGGATATTCAGAGATCCAGAAAAGCACAAATTATGAATCAGGGTATGCACTCAGGTTTCCACGATTTGTCCGCGTACGAGATGACAAACGAATGGACGAGATTGAATCTCTTGCATCTATTCAAAAACGGTATCATATCGCTGGCGCTTCGTTCTCAAAAAAGTTGGGTGCATAACCATTGATGTTGTTATGAATGGTGCCAGCGTGCCGGGTATCAGAGACGTATTTTTTTTGACAGACAGGAATGTTTGCTCAGCGCAGATGCGACATGAATTTCAATTGTATCCATATTCAGTCCAAGGGCTTCCTGTGATTGTGCAAAGGCGCGGGTGGGGGTGTTATTCACCTCGCTGAGGTGAGATAAGATAACCAGGTGGGCTGATCCATTCAGGTGTGCAAGGCAGTCTGCTGCCATCGTATTTGAGAGATGTCCGGTCTTACTCCTGATTCGCCGTTTCAGGTATTCTGGATATGGCCCTTCAGCAAGCATTGTCGTGCAGTGATTGGATTCAAGGACGATTCCGTCGCTGGCTGCAAGCACCTCCATCATCTGTGTTGTAACCATGCCGGTATCGGTCATGATAGCGAGGCTCAGATCCCCTGACCGAATTGTATACCCGCATGGCTCACGTGCATCATGTGAGACTGCGAATGGTGTGATCTCAAATGCCCCGGTAGTAAAAGGAGTGTTATACCGGCAGAGAATCTGATCTGCAGGCTTTTTTATCGCCTGGCGGGTGGAGCGAAACGAGGTGATGGTCCCACCTGTCCCGATCAGGGGGATGTTCAGTGATCGGGCAAGTGCTTCGGCCCCCCGCACATGGTCGGTATGCTCATGCGTGAGGAGGATTGCATCAATGAGCCCCGGCTTTCCGCCGGAGCATGCAAGCCTGGTAAGGATCTCTCTCTTTGAAATGCCTGCATCGATAACCAGAGCGCTCTCTTCGTCTCTCACATAGATGCAGTTGCCGCTGCTCCCGCTTGCAAGCACCGTGCATTCCATCAGGTACTGTATTGGATCCTCTGTTAGATAACACAGTTGTTCAGGGGTGTTCTGGGTTCGGTGTGTACACGATTCGTGAGAAGTCCTGAATGCCAGCTGTTTGGAGTGACATAGGTCCTGCAGAGTGATGTATCTGGAAAGATTCAATGTATTCTGCGTTGCACCAATACGTATGTGGAAGCCACTTGATATTTCGGGCTGGAAGGAGAGGCGCCGGGGTGATATCTCCGGGGTGCAGGAAGCGGTCCGGGAGATCATTGAAACGGTGCAAACTGGTGGAGATTCTGCTCTCATCGAACTTACGAAACGGTTTGACAAACTCGAACTGGAGAGTCTGGTTCTTCTGCCTGAAGAGATGGAGGAAGCATACGAACAGGTGGATGTCCGGATTATCGAGGCGCTCTGTGAGGCAGAAGCCAGGATCAGCCGGTTTCATGAGCTGCAGAAGTCCCGGTCCCTCTGGCTTGAGGAGGTGGAGCCCGGGGTCACGCTTGGTGTCCGGACTGTGCCGCTTTCCCGTGTCGGCTGCTATGTGCCCGGCGGGCGGGCGGCATACCCGTCAACAGTCCTGATGACCGCTGTTGCGGCCCGGGTGGCGGGCGTTCCTGAGATCTGCTGCTGCACACCGCCTCCTGCTGATCCGCTGACGCTTGTTGCGATGGATATTGCCGGGGTTACTGAAGCATATCGCATCGGTGGTGCCCAGGCGATCGCCGCAATGGCGCTTGGAACAGAGACGATCCGGCCGGTTGCAAAGATCGTTGGGCCTGGCAATCTCTACGTGACTGCTGCAAAGATGCTCCTCCGCGACCATGCGGAGATCGATTTTCCGGCAGGCCCCTCTGAGATCGGGATTATTGCAGATGAGACTGCCGATCCAGGATATATTGCAGCCGATGTCCTTGCCCAGGCAGAACATGATCCCCATTCGGCAAGCGTGCTGGTGACAACTGATGCCGGGCTCGCTGCGCGTGTCGGTGAGGAGATTGCCCGCATGCTTGCGTCTTCGCCAAGACGGGAGATCATCGAGAAAGCCCTCACACAATCCGGGTACGTGATTGCATCCTCCCGGAGTGAAGCGGTTCGCCTGATGGATAGCATTGCCCCCGAACACCTCTCGCTCCAGGTTGCCGACCCAATGGCACTTCTTGGGGAGGTCGGCCATGCGGGATCGATCTTTGTTGGTTCCTACACCCCGGTTGCCTGTGGTGATTATGCATCCGGCACAAACCATGTCCTGCCGACCGCAGGGTATGCCTCGGTGTATTCAGGGCTCGATGTCCATCATTTCTGCACCCGCTCGCAGGTCCAGATCCTGACTGAAGAAGGCTTGGCGGCAATCGGAGATGTGGTGGAGGCGCTCGCTGAGGCTGAGGGGTTGTATGGGCATGCTGAGTCTGTCAGAGTAAGGAGGCTGGGGTAGATTTTTATATGATGATCAAAGAAGTAGGAGATGTGAAACGATCTCTAATTACTATCTTGCTCCTCTTTTTACTGGCAGTGTTAATTCCGACTCTTGCTGAGGGAGGATATTATGGCGGGGGAGAAGGCTCAGCTTAAGATCCTTATCAGATAACAAACTGGATTCACCTGAATAATACCCGCAAACACCTGAACTCATATTTTGTATTGATGAATGATCTTGACATGACCGTTTCTGGTTATGAGGAATATGCGAATGTCACCCTTTTAAATCCTCAGGGCTGGTTGCCGATTGGCGTTGCACGCAATGATAATAGTTTTACCGGTCATTTCATTGGAATGGGGTATACTATTACCGGACTCAGGATCAATCGTCCAGATACTAACAATGTCGGGCTATTTGGCCATGTCGGGCAGGACAATGGTCCAACAGTCATAAAAAACCTGGGGCTCAGGGATGTAGAGGTGAAGGGTGCAAGGGGGACAGGAACCCTAATCGGCAGGGTAACCGGGAATGTCCAGACGATTGTCGAGTATTGTTATGCCGATGGCGGCAATGTACCTGGGGATGCGGCAACCGGCAATATTAAAAAGAGTTTGAAGAGAGAGCAATTATCTGGTGATATCCTCCTATATCCGATACACCGGCCTTTTGCTCTTCTCTCCTTTCCATTTCCCCTCCCCGGGTGCAAGCCCTGCTATGTCGTCTGCCACCTCCCGCAGGGTGGCGCTTGCGAGATCGGCGAGATGCACTGCCCATGCTTCCGGTGTCCGGGGTGTGACATCACCATGGTCGCCATGGTGTGACTGGATGATATGAAGGAGGTGAAGATAGGTCTGTTCATCGAGTTGGCTTTTGAAGCTGGAGAGGAAGGTGACCCCAAGCGGGATGTGGCCGACGAGATCATATTCCGGGCGTGCCACATACCCGATACCCTGTCTCTCAAAAGAGAGCGCCTTGCCGATATCATGGAGGAGTGCACCGGCAATCAGGATATCGCGGTCAAGTCTGTAGCTCTTCTGTGCTTCTGCCATGGCGACTGCGATCCTGGCGGTCTCAAGGGTGTGTTCGGCAAGGCCGCCTGCATAGTTATGGTGCCGCTTCTTTGCAGCAGGCTTTTCATAAAATCCGCCGACATCCATCAGTGCAAGCGAGACGAGCAGTTTGATCTCGCCATTTCGGATCGTCCCGGCGAGCTCCTGGATCTTTCTGGCGGTCTCTTTGATGTCGACCGGCGAGTACACAAACCATCCGTGATCTGAAGGCTGGATGGTTGCAGGTGTGGTAAGATCAGCTATGCCCTCGTTGATGTTAATCTCGCACTCGTTATTGAAGATTTTTGCAAAGCCCCGGATCCGGTACACCTCTCCCGGTTGGAGGCTTTTGCCGAGTGTTTCGATCTCGTCGGCCGATTGTGATGCAAGGCCCCAGATCTTGCAGGAGATCCTGCCTGTTCGGTCGGCAAGGGTGGCAAAGAGGTATTTGCCATCATCTTTCTTCCTGCGTATCTCTATCTGCTCGAGGAGGAAGAGGGAGTCTATCACTGCTCCGTCACTAATATCGGTAATACATTGGGATTTCTGCATGGGATCACCTGAGTCGGGCACTAGTTTATATGGAATGGTTTTGGTTATGAAGATCTGGTCTGCTGTTGGTAATGGGTGTTGCGATTGGGATCAGGTAGGCCTGGATAACCGCTCTTTGCCATCGAGATGATTCTTTGATGCTGGATATACGAGGATAACCCCTGCGAGCGCCCGTCCGTTTGCAAATAAATATACCTGGGAGTGAGTGTGGTTTCAGTAAGTAGTTATGAAGACCTGCAACGTGAAATATGGGATACCGGCCATTGTTCTGGTTTCGGTGCTTGCGTAACGTCTGACCGCCCGACGCTATCATCTTCTGTTCAGATCAGACCACTTGTCCGGAGAACAGGTTCTATTGTAAAGAGGTCGTCGATGGTGCGCCCTGCAGAGCCTGTTCTGCCGTCTGTCCACGTGTAGGAACAATACCGGGGCGTGGCCTTCTTGGGGAGTACCGGTCAGTCATTGCTGCGAAGGCCGGATCCGAGATCACACACAGGAAGGGCGGTGGTGCGGTGACAGCGATTCTCGCCCACGCTTTAGAGACGAAATGATAGATGCAGTTGTTACCGTCACAGAAGATCGATGTACGCTGTACACTCCGCTGCCGGAGCACTCATCGTGGATGAAACGATTAAACGGCAGCCAATTGAGTCTCTTGCCGCAAAGAAGGCGGCACGAGGGATCCCACGGGTATAGTATCAGCTACCCGGAAATCCTTTTTTATCACCAGGGGATAGTATCCGTGCATGATGCGGAGAAATCTTACAAAAGCCCTGATGGTTACATCAATTGTTCTGTTTCTGGCAGGGTTTCTGGTTATACGATTCGATACAGATATCAATATACCAGCCATCTCTGGACTTTTTATTATCGCCATGGCCCTGCCCTCATATTATATGCTCTGTAAGGAAGCCGGACTGAGGAGAGGGATTCTTCTCCTGACGATCCTCAGCATCATTCCTCTCATCGTTGAGGCGCAGGCGATTGTCACAGGTCTGCCCTATGGTGAGTTCCACTATTCTGATGATCTCGGGTTCCGGCTCTTTAATCTCGTTCCATTCACCGTTGCATTCGCCTATCTTCCAATATTGCTTGGTGCTTTTACTGTCACCTCACAGTTTGCAGGTACGCATCCCAGGCGCCTGATCATAGGGAGTGCCTTCCTGCTCGTCCTCATCGATCTTGCCATCGATCCGGCGATTGTCCATGCAGGGCTCTGGGTATGGCCTGGTGGAGGCTGGTATTACGGAGTGCCGGCCATCAACTTCCTTGGCTGGCTGCTGACAGGACTCCTATACTCTGGAATACTCTATATCGGGATGAAAGAGAGACTGATGTGTCAGAAACCGATTGCAGTCGATATGGCATCAAGTCTTCTTCTTATCATCGCATTATGGACCGGGTACCTCCTTTATGCCGGACTGCTCATTCCATTTCTTATCGGGGGTGCGCTCCTGGTCGCCCTGATGTATATGATACAGAGAAACCCACTCTTTCCTGATGCTGAAACTCCTGGAGATGACCCCAAAAAATAGATTTATTAGTACGATTGGCAAGTATAGTCTATAAAACAGAATATAATTATGATTATACAGAGGAGTGTGCCAGGATGAAACTGGTTATTGTTGGAGCAGGGTTTGGAGGGATTTCGGCGGCTGCATTGCTCGCCAAAGAAGGGTTTGATGTCACCGTCATAGAGAAGAATGAACAGCCCGGTGGCAGAGCCAGTACTCATAGGGACGGAGGGTATGCATTCGACATGGGGCCGTCATGGTATCTGATGCCGGATGTCTACGAGAAGTTCTTTGCTGAGTTTGGGAAGAAGCCAGAGGATTTCTATGATCTGGTTCGCCTCGATCCATCCTACAGGATTTACTTTGAAGAAGGGCCGACCATCGACATCGCATCTGATGTATCAAAAAACCTCGCCTTATTTGATACCTTTGAGAAAGATGGAGGCGAGAAACTCAGAAGATATCTCAGTGAGGGAAAAGAGAAGTACGACCTCGCAATTGGGGAGATGCTGTACCGGGACTATCGGTCCATCTTTGACATGTTCGATCCCCATATGATCCTGGAAGGGAGAAAATTCCATATCTTCGAAAGCCTCGATTCCTTCGTTAAAAAGCGTTTTTCAAGCGATGAAGCACGCAGGATCGTTCAGTACTCAGTCGGTTTCCTCGGCAGCTCGCCGAAGAATACGCCTGCATTCTACCATATGATGTCCTACATCGATCTAAGCATGGGGGTATGGTACCCGGATGGTGGTATGCGGAAGGTTGTTGAAGGGATCTATGATCTCGCCAGCCAGTATGGCGTCGTCTTCCGGTTCAATGAACCCGTCACCTCGATAAATGTCAGGGACGGTGTGGCAACCGGTGTCACCACCTCTCATGATACGTACAAAGCAGATATCGTCATCGTCAATGCGGACTATCCATATGCTGAGATGGCCTTGCTTGAACCACAATATGCCACCTATCCGGAGAAGTACTGGAAGAAGCGCGAGATGGCCCCCTCCGCATTTGTCGTCTATCTTGGTATTAACAAGAAAGCCGAGTCTCTTGCGCACCACACCCTCTTCCTTGATAAGGACTGGGAGGAGAACTTCCACCGCATCTTCGACCCTGCACAGGCAGAATGGCCCGAGAACCCGTCATACTATGTGAATGTCCCGTCAAAGAGCGATACATCGGCTGCCCCTCAGGATGGTGAGGCACTCTTTATCCTTGTCCCTCTTGCACCTGGCATCCCGGACTCGCCGGAGATTCGGGAGAGGTTCTACAACCAGATCATCGATCACATCGAGTCAACAACCGGGGAGAGCATCAGAGATGCAGTTGTAACGAAGAGGATTTTTGCATTGGCCGACTTTGAGAAGCGGTACAATGCATACCGTGGAACAGCACTTGGCCTGACGCACTCCCTCTTCCAGACAGCTCTCTGGAGGCCGGCACACCAGAGCAAAAAGGTTGAGAACCTCTACTATACCGGCCAGTATACCCATCCCGGAATCGGCGTTCCGATGACGCTGATATCGTCACAGATAATAGCCCAGAATATCACCAAAAACAAGAGATAAGGAGGGTGTCGATGGATACGACATTACTATCGATATTCTATGGTGGAAGCAGGACGTACTTCTACAGTACACTCTTCTTTCCACGCGATATCAGAAGAGATGTCTTCATCCTTTATAGCTTCGTACGTGTGGCAGATGACTATGTTGATGCCATCCCCCAGGAGACTGAGGCGTTTTATTCATTCGTTGATACCTATCAGAGGGCTGCATCCGGTGAGATAACCGGGAATGTGGTCATCGATGGGTTTGCAGATCTGGCTCTGCGTCTCTCTTTTGAACCCAAATGGGTTGATGCCTTCCTCGGATCCATGGAGATGGATATTACCGTCAGCCAGTATGAAACAGAGAAGGATCTCCTCGGGTACCTGTACGGATCATCCGAGGTTGTCGGCCTGATGATGGCACGTATCCTCAGGCTCCCGGAGAGAGCAGATCATGCAGCCCGCCTGCTTGGAAGAGCAATGCAATATATCAATTTTATCCGGGATATCCCCGAAGATCTGACATTGGGAAGGCTCTATTTCCCGGTGCAGGAACTCAATCAGTTTGGGCTTGCGAGCCTCGATGAGACCCATATACGGCGCAATCCTGAGGCATTCGACGCATTCCTGCAAAGACAGATTGGGAGGTATGAGGTATGGCAGGAAGAGGCAGAGCGGGGGTTCTCATCAATTCCAGCCCGCTCTCTTATTCCGGTGAAGACGGCATCCGATATGTATACCTGGACTGCCCAGGTCATTCAGAATTGTCCCTCAATCGTCTATGAACGTAAGGTGAAGCCCTCAATTCCACGGATCGTTGCAACAGCCCTCGGAAATACCGTTGCAATATCTTCCAGAAGAGCCTGTGGAAACGCTCCGTGGCTATTCTCCCATAAGAGTCAGGATTAATGCAGGATAACCTTCTCTCTCTTGCATTTCGCATCTCCAGAATACGATTCTGGATATATACTGGTGGAACGTATGTTGTCGGATTTGCCCTCGGGATGGCATCCTGGGAGGCATTTCTTTTACCAGAATATATGATCTATCTCTTCTACTTCTTCATACCCGCAAATATCTTCATTTATGGTGTCAATGATTATTTTGATCAGGAGACGGACAAAAATAACCCTAAAAAAGATGTACAGGAGTATCGATGGCAAAAGAAGGATGAAAAAAATCTATTTTCTCTCCTTGCCCTTGTGGCAGGCATCAGTCTCATACTTCTTGCCACCCAGGCAGACTGGACAGAACGGGTGATCTTCTCCATCTTTCTCTTCCTTTCATTCTTCTATAGTGCCCCACCCCTCCGCTTTAAAGAGCTGCCTGGTCTCGATTTTGCTTCAAACATGCTCTATATTATGCCAGGTATATTCGGCTATTACCTTGCGTCAGGGTATCTGCCACCATGGTTTCTTATTCTTGCTGGGTTTTTCCATATAGCTGCCATGCATCTCTTTTCCGCCATCCCGGATATCGGGTATGATAAAAAAGCAGGCCTGCAAACAACAGCAGTTGTATTGAGAGAGAGACCCTCACTTCTCCTCTGTCTCCTCTTCTGGGCAGGCCTCTCCATAATTGTCATACTTGCTTCAGGAATACACCCGGCGAGCCTCCTCGTCCTGGTATACCCTGCAATTCCTCTCCTGCTGCTGCTAAAGAGAGACGTTGACATTAAGACACTATACTGGTATCTCCCTGCAATCAATACAACACTCGGCGGGCTTGTCTTCATTGCAGCAACCATTCATACCTTCGGTTAGGAGATGACCATCTGGTCAACATTCACCGCTTTTGATTTTGGGGAGAACATTTTGAACTACTGCGAATATATTCGGCCATCTTTGGAAAGAGATCCTTCTTTGAGAGAAGATATCGCCTCTTCTTATCTATGGTGGCCGATTTCAGTTCAAAATTGTGTTCCTGCTCCACCTTCATGCTCTACCTCGGAATAGACACAATGTACGATCTGCCGCATCTCACTATCTGTTTTTCGAGCGATTACGTCGAAACTATCAGCGATATCTTCACCAGGTATAAACTCGGTGAAGATCCCTTGTTCTCTCTCCAGAACCCTTCAGTAATCGATCCGACCCTGGCACCGTTTAGGAAATCCACCATCAATGTCCTTGTCCCGGTACCCAACAATGCCTCTGGTATAGACTGGGAAAAGGAGAAAGAGGCCTATAAAGAGAAGATACTTGATCTTGTCATCGCCAGGACTCCGTTAAAGGATCTACGCGAGCACATTGAGGTGGAGCGGATCATCACGCCGCATGACTGGGAAGAGAAGCACAATATCTACTACGGAGCAACCTTGAATCTGGCCCACAATCTGTCACAGATGCTCTGGTTCAGGCCCGGAAACGAATTTGATGAGGTAAAAAACTGTTATCTCGCTTGTGGTGGAACGCACCCCGGCAGCAGCCTCCCAATGATTTACGAATCAGGAAGGATTACCGCAAACCAGATCTCAGGTAAACATGGTGATAGTTATAATATACCATCGAAACTCTATGCACAGGAAGATGCAGACTGAAGGGATGGCTGCACAGGGTGATGGTTTATGCTCTCGGATTACATCAGGGATTGCGTGCTCCTGCTGCGAACCGGACGGCTGCACTTTCTTATAGCCGGTTTTCTCCTGTATCTGATCGGAGCGCTCTTTGCGCATCGGTTGGGAGCTTCATTGGATCTCCAGGTATTTCTGACTGGCTATCTCATCTGTGGAGCAGCACATCTCTCTGTCTCCTACAGCAATGACTATTTTGACCGGTTCACAGATGATCCCGGCATAAAAACACGGTTTTCCGGTGGAAGTGGTGTTCTCCCCATCCACACTCATCTTGCAGGTGCTGTTGTTCTGACAGCTCTCCTTCTCTCGCTCTTTTCACTCGGAACTACTGTTCTGCTTGTTCTGATCGGGTTTTTTCCGGCATTTCTTATAGCCTTCGTAGCTGCCGGGATCACACTTGGCTGGGTATATTCTGCCCCTCCTGTGCGGCTGGCTGGACGCGGTCTTGGGGAGGTTGCGACGATGGCAGCATTTGGCATCTTCCTGCCGGGTGGCGGCTACCTCTTTACAGCCTGGACGATTGGTCTGGAAATGCTTACCCTTATAATCCCGTTCTTCTTCCTTGGCCTCTTCTTTATCGTGAGTGTCGAGCTTCCAGACTGCACAAATGATTCAAAAACCGGGAAGCGGACGCTTGTTGTGAGGGTTGGCCGGACGCGTGCTCTCATCATCGCCACTCTTGGAGCAGCTGCCACAACCGCCGTTTTTCTTGTACTTGCAGCTTTTGGGCCGGATTCGGGGTATTTTTTTGCTGCTGCTGCTTTTGCATCTGTTGTGCCGCTGTCTGCCGGGATTGCTGCAGTCTACTCGGCGAGATACAGGATTTTAACAATAGAGAAGATAACAGAGAATAATATGCGATCTCTCATTCTTTTTTCATGCATGGTTGCAGGCTACCTGCTCCTCTGGTCCTGAGATCTGGTGGATACACCATTACCTTTATACCCAAAATCCTGCAAAAGAGTTCCCTATGCAACCTTGTTACGTGAAAGGACTGCCAGCAGCCCTGGCAAAGAAACTATTACATCAGCAGTCCGGGACAGAACACTGCAGGCAACCGATGATCTCGCATGGTTCTCTTAGGGTGACAGGGTGCTTCTCAAACCCGCCTAAAACTCACCATTTGCCTATCCGTCGACCACACATCTGCTTGCAGTCCTGGCTATCGCGGGTCTCCTCACTGAACAGGGGGGAAGAGGTGGTGATCGGTGACCAGTCCGGCATAGAACACGTACTGCATCATCCAGATGGTATTCTTCATTATCAGTGCAGCAGAGGCAGCAGCATAAGCGGTGCTGAAGGAGGCGAGGCTGAAGGTCCCGGTGGTCCAGCGGTATCCTGAGCAGCTGGTGCTCTCAGGCAACCCATATGTCCGGAACTTTGATTACCGGGATTCGTAACCATCCCTACATTCGCCACGGAAGTGAAATCGGCCTTGGAGATATGCCTGACGAGATCATAAGTGATAACCTCTCCGAGAGTATAGCCGGGCGTATCACCGAACTGCTCATAAAAGACTGAATTGAGAAATACGTGCGGAAATAGATCATTTGCCACCTTCAGGGATCTCTTGATTATTCCGGGAACGATTGTATCCACCCTATTCTTTGATCATCACCGTATCGGGGCTTTTCTCCGGTGTGAGGCGCCATCTTCTCCTGTGATATTCACTTTTGCCTTCTGGATCTCCTCATCTGAGGGATCAAGAATACGTAACCTCAACATCGCACGTGCCTCCTCAAAAGCCTCGATAGCCTCACGGTTCCGGCAGAGCCTGGCGAGTGCAAGGCCACGGTAATACCAGTGGAACCGGGTTTCCGGATGAAATCCGATCACCGTCTCCCAGGCTGCAACTGCGTCCTCATGCTGGCCGAGGGCATCGAGTGAACAGCCCCGGATATACCATGGGTGGCAAAAATTATGGTAAATCGCAATCGCCCGGTCACAGGAATCGATCGTATCTTCATATCTGCCCAGGGAGAAGAGCGATGATGCCCGCAGTGACCATGCATCCACATACCGGGGTTCGATTGAGAGTGCCCGGTCATAGGACACAATCGCCTCCTCGTGCCGGCCACATGCATCAAGGGCAAACCCCCTGTTGACGTATGCCAGGGTGAATCGTTCATCAAGTGCTACCGCCCTGTCAAGGGATTCTATCGCATCTTCATGCCGGCCAAGACTGATCAGTGCATACCCGCGATTGTTCCATGAGTCGGCGTGGCGGGGATTGATCGCAAGTGCCCTGTCGTAGGACGCTAAAGCTTCGTCATAGCGGCCGAGACTCTCGAGTGCATTCCCGCGATTGTTCCATGCCAGAAGATGACCCGGGTCGAGGGCCAGCGCCCGGTCATAGGACACAATCGCCTCTTGATACATACCAAGGCTGGAGAGTGCCGCCCCACGGTTGTTCCATGCATCGACATGCCGGGGGCGGCGGGCCAGTGAACGGTCATATGCTTCGAGGGCCTCGGCAAAATAGCCGCTTTCGAAGAGCTCGACCCCTTTGTTGAAGTCACTTTTCTTCAGAAGATCAAAGATTCCCATTGATGCCCACTCCTCACCACTCGATCTCCATTACTGCCCGCTCCTCCTCCTTCACATCAGGTATACCGGCCCCTTCGAACCGGTACTTCTCTAGCGGGTCATAGGCATCATGCAGGGCACATTTATCAAGGATATCCACAAACTCCCGCAGAAAGATCCTGGGGACAACATCGATCCTCCCCCCGAACCGGAAGGTGATCCGGTCAGTCATCGCCCGGATGAACCTGAGGTTGATCCGGGACCGGTCCACCTCCCCGTATGCCTCACTGTAGATCTGGATGACCCGTGTGGCCACTGCTTCAAGCCGTTTTTCATCAAACCGGGGGAGGATGATCTGGGTCTGCAGCGGGTTTGAGAAACCATCATCATCCTCGCTGCGTATCGTCTGTATCCGGTCATACAACGGGGGCAGGGATCGGATTCCTTTTGGCCCTTCAAAGAAGGAAGGCGTCCCGGTGACAAGGAAGAGTGTACCCGGCCATTCGTTCCTGTCGACTGCATCAACGATCTGCCTGAGGTTCACATACCCCCTCTCCCGGAGCGGCCGGGAGAGTGCCTGTATTGTTTCGGTCTCGTCACATGCAACAGCTAGCCCCCGGTACCCTGCCTGGTGGATGATCCGGGTAAGCCCTTTAAGAAACCGGAGTGCTGATCCTTCATCGACACCGCCACGCACACCAGCCTCTTTTTTAAAGGTGCGTCCGACTGTATCTTCTCCAGATATCCAACCCAGTGCCGCACCGGCGATAGTAAAATCCCCCCGGTTGGCTGCATGGTAGTATGTCCTGACTGCTGCTGCAAGGCCGCTGTTCTCCTCTGATATCTGCATGAGAAACCTCTCAATCTCTTCTGCAGTATGGGTTGCAAGCACCTCTTCGTCTTCATCACCACAGGAGCCGATCAGACGTTCCTCAATTCCATAGATCCAGGAGTCAATGATGCTTTTTAAGCCAGGGGTATGAGTATCTGTCCTGATGCTGCCTGCGATTGCCCTGTAGAGTGATGCCAGTTTATGGAGCTGGGTGTTTTGTGAGAGAACAACATGGGCGGTTGCAAATCCATCTGATCGTGCAATTTCAAGTGCACGGGAGACAAAGAAGGTCTTACCGCTCCCAAAATCACCATGGATGCATTTGAGATCTGATCTGCCAGCTGAAACATATCTGATCTGATCTGCCAGTACCTGCTCTTCTCTCTCAATACCAACAGCGAGGCGTTCAAGCCCTTCTGATGGAACTGTTCCCCGTCGCAGGGCGTTTATAATCCCGACACTCTGGATTGTGCTGGTGTTCTGCAGTTTATTCTCCGATCCAGGCATATATTTCACCATTCTTCGAGACTCCGCGTTTTTCGATGACAAGTATTCCTGCTTCTCCAGCTTTTCGTATGATCTCGTTGATCAGGCCAGGAACACGCCGCGATCCAAGATGCGAACGGATCTCCATCTCATGTGTCTCCTTGTGTTCACGAATAAAAACCAGTGCTTTTCTCTCTTTTTCAGTGAGCTGGAGACGTTCGGTGATCGGGATCTGCTTCTCCTGCTGTGTACTGGATCGTGGCGTGATGAACGGCTGTTCGGTAAGAGCATGTTCTTTGGCCTGAGTGAGGATAGGAAGAAAGTCTGAAATCGAGATCCTGGAGGGATAGCATGGCATGACGTCAATGCCAATGATACAGTGCTCTTTGCAGCCCTGGAAATCACCATCATCCAGGGCTGCTGATGCAGCATACAGCGATGCAACAGAAAGTACTTCTCTTCCGTCCGCGCTCAGGAAGAAAAATACATCCATGAGCCGTCTTTCAATCTCGCCGGTAATCTTTCTGCTTTCATACAGCTTCTCATCACCATAGACGATCTCTTTTCCCACCATCTCAAGATCTTCTGCTTTTGTTGCGTGCGAGAGGATATAGAGCATCACCAGTTCTGCTTCACGGATCTCACCTCTCCGCATCAGGTATGCTGCATACCAGATGCCTCCCCTGATATAGTCGATCCGGTACGCCCGATAATACGCGTCCCGTGCCCTGGTGTCATCGGAAAACCGCTCAAACATCTCTCCGAGCAGTACCAGGCAGATCCATGATGGATGGGGCTCAAGCAGGGCAGTGATAGTGTCTGTTACTTCTCTTTTTGTTCTCGTCGAGCAGAGGAACGTAATATACTTCTCGATGATAATCTGTATTGATTCGGGATGAGCAAACGTTTTTAGCTCTTGTTCAATGAGTTTTTGATATTCTTCATCAGCACGTTTCGTTTCTTTCAAAGTGGCGAGCAGATCGCAGAAGACCAGGTAATAGATCGGATCATCATCACTGCCTGTCAGCTGCTGAATAGCGTTCATTGCCAGGTCAGGGTATCCACGCTTTTTTGCAAGGAGTGCAGCTGAAAACAGCAGTTCTGCATCCGGTCTTTCCATGATATGCTGGCGGTACAGCTGCAGTGCATGCTCTGGATCGATGCGTGCACGGGACGCAAGCCAGAGGTGAAGAAAAGCCGGGTCCTGTGTTTTATTCCATGCATGTTCTGCTGCTTCTGCTGCCTCAAAATATCGACGGGATCCCTTCAGCGCCTGTACGTACTCAACAGACTGCACATCGCGGGGAAACGATCGCCTGTACAGGGCAATTGCCTCTTCAAACTCCCCGATCGCGTTGAGTGAATGCATCAGGGAGAGGATATCTTTACTATCATGTTTGATCCTGATACGTGCTTTCTGAATGGGAATTGCTGCACGAAAGTCCTGCTTCTCCACAAGGCAGCGTTCATACTGCCTGAGTGCTTCACTATGTGTGGGATCAAGGCGGATGGCTTCTGCATATGCTGCAGCAGCACCGGGATCACCACGGAGCCTGAGAACTTCTGCCAGGCCGAAATAGAGTTTTACTGAATCCGGAATTGTTATTATGAGGTCTCGAAACGCTGCTTCTGCATCTGCAAGCTGGCCGAGTGCCAGCAGGTTTTCGGCAGTCAGGATCTCAGATGCGACATCTTTCCTGCCCCGGCAGAGCGCCAGTGATTCTTTGTACGCACCGGCTTCATAGAGGATGAACGCCTCCTGAATACGGTCATCCCTGACATTCTCGCTCATTGTGAAAACCTGATTGCAAGGAGTCCATACAGCATTGCGATCGAATCGCGTATCCTGACTGTGGATCCGCCCCTGTCGCTCCATTGGATTGGATGTTCAACAATGACAAACCCGGCCTTTTCCACCTTCCAGAGGAGCTCCACATCAAACTCAAATCCAGTTGCTGAGAGATTGTCGATGACACTTTCAATCACCTCACGGCGGAATGCCTTGGCTCCGCACTGGGTGTCTGAATAACGGAGCCCAAAGAAGATCCGGATGATACCATTGAATATTCTACTCTGCACCCTGCGCCAGAGCCCCTGTCGAATAGGGATGATCGCATCCGGCAGCCACCTGGATCCAATCACAGCGTCATAATAATCGAGTTTCTGGAATATGGCAATCATCTCCTGGATGCTTGTTGATCCATCGGCATCAATAAAGCCGATGAAGGGGCGGCTGGCCTCTTCCATACCAAACCGAATGCCGCCTCCTTTCCCGAGCCTCCGGCTGGATGAGAGATACCTGATGTTCTGGCCCGGGTGTTTCTGGATGAACTCTGATACAATCTCTCTTGTTCTGTCATCGCCTTCGATGACGACAATCGTTTCGCCCTCAAAAACCAGGCATTCATCAAGAAGGCTTCCAATTCTCTCCTCCTCATTGTATGCCGGTATGATCAGGCTGCAGTCTTTCTCCCTGATCCCGGGCATGGTCTATTCTTTGAGCACCCGGACAATTGCTTCGCCAAAGGCTTTTGCCGCTCCGGGTCCGTTTGCCGTAATGATGTTTTCATCAACGACAACCGGATCATCGGTTAATACTGCCCCGGCTTTCTTCATTTCCCGGGTCGATGCAGGACTTGGGTAGACGGTTGCTCTTTTGCCTTTCAGAATACCCGAAAATGCCAGCACAACCGGGGAGAGGCAGATGGCTGCGGTGATTTTTTTGCGTTCAGCGCATTCCTGGACACGCGCGATGAGTGCTTCACTGCTCCAGAGAAAATCCTGTGATCCAATACCGCCGATAATGACGATTCCATCATAATCATCAGCTGATACCTCATCAAATGTGACCGTGGCAGAAACCCGATCACCAAGCATTCCAAGGCATTCGCCGGTTCGTGTGGACGCAATGACAGTTTTAATTCCGGATGATGAAAATACCTTCATCGGTTCGCTCAGTTCCTCGTCACGGAACCTCTCTGGTGCTACTGCTACAAGGAGTTTCATGTAGTATGATATCGGATAGCCTGCCATTAATGGTTTTGAAGAAAACTGTTGACTCCACCTATATGATTTGTTCTCAGAGAGACAGAATGTTCTTATGGCATTGGCCGGAAATATCGTTTTTATATCGTTTTTTTCAGGATCCACCGGTCCTCGCCAGGGCCGAAATACTCTTCCTTGAAAAAATCTTCAATAAACCCAAGTGATTTATAGAGAGATAGGGCAGAGAGATTATTGGGAGAGACTGAAAGAAAGACGTCATTAATCCCATATCCCTGAAATTCAAGGATCAACCGTTCTACCAAACTCCGCCCGATCCCCATCCTCTGGAACTGTGTTTTCACCTGAAGCCTCAGGATCCATCCTGTCTCTGCTGACTGAAACACTCTGGATCCTATTGTATAGCCACTTATTTCGCCTTCTGTGACAGAAACAAAGAATGCCGGCTGTGCAACTGACTCCATCTGCCTGATGAAGACGCATGCACCATAGAATGAACCTGAACTTTTTGCCTCCAGCAATACGACAGGTTTAAAATCCCCGGATGAATAGCGACGAATGGCAGCCATACAAAAAAATGAACGTTTTATTCCCGTATTCTGGCATGGAGGAGAGCTAGTGCACCGGAAATGGCGGAGGCGCCGGTGTCAGCCGGGCAGGCTGCAGGGTTGCAGAGAGGTCGACAACTTCATCTTTGCATGGATAATAGCCGATCGATCCATAATTGGTGGTGTATGCTTCCTTTGTTACCATGTAGTTTGTTACCGGTGTAGCGGTCGTACAATACTCAGTAGAGAGTGTATCATTTGTATTGATCTTCTCCACCAAAGGAGACCCTGGTTCAATCGATGTTGTATCAACCGTATACCAGGCTGATGCAGCTGGAATTATAACAGCTGGAGTGATCTTAATCGCCAATAATTGTTTGAGAGACGGCGTGTGTTCACCTCAGTTTCTACACGACTTTATGATACATAAAAACTCTCCTCGGAATCTTTAAATCCGCTCGATTATATTCGTACCTGATGGATTATTATGAGCGTGTAAAAGCAGGAAGAGATATCGGGAATCCGTTCTTCACCATGATGGGTGTTTCCATCCTGTCTTTTGGCGACGGAAAAGCGGAATTATCAATGGAAGTTCTCCCGACTATGTTGAATGGTGTTGGCTGGCTCCAGGGGGGTGTCTTCGTTGCGTTAGCTGATGAAGCAATGGCGCTCGCCCTCTATACCGTCCTTCAGGAAGGTGAGGGTATTGCTACTATCTCTGAGTCCACCAGTTTTTTGAGAGGTACCAGAGATGGCATGCTTTTTGCGCGCGGATGGATTGTCAGGCGCGGACGAAGGGTTGCCTTTACAGAGGGCGAGGTGCGGCGGGATAACAGATCAGGCGAAGTCCTGGCCCGGACGACAGCTTCGTTTGCTATCGTCTCCCGTCGTTGATCGAAGAGCTGGATTTCTGCCCCGGGATGGATGCGAAGAATAATAGTCTATACAATCGAGACGTATCTGTTGCGTGGTTCTCTGTGAAATATATCGTTGTTACCGGAGGGGTGATGAGTGGCCTTGGGAAAGGTATCACTGCCGCCTCCATTGGCCGTATCCTGAAGAATAGAGGGTATGTTGTTACTGCGGTGAAGATTGATCCCTACTTAAACATTGATGCGGGAACGATGAATCCTGCACAGCATGGAGAGGTCTTTGTCCTCCGTGATGGTGCCGAGGTGGATCTTGATCTCGGCAACTATGAGCGTTTCATGGATATCGAACTGACCTCCGATCATAATATCACGACCGGAAAGATCTATCGTGCTGTCATCGAGAAGGAGCGGCGTGGAGACTACCTTGGTGAGACCGTCCAGATCATTCCTCATATCACCGATATGATCAAGCAACAGATCCGTCTGGCTGCAGAAAACTGGAATGGCGCATTAACATCGGCAGAAGCCTGTATTGTTGAGGTAGGAGGAACTGTCGGCGATATTGAAAGCATGCCGTTTTTAGAGGCGATACGACAGATGCACTGGGAAGCAGCACCCGGAGATTTCGTCCTGATCCATGTCACACTCATTCCGGCTGATTCAATGGGAGATCTCAAGACCAAACCCACCCAGCATTCGGTCAAGGCGCTCAGGGAGCTTGGTCTTTATCCGGATGTTATCGTTGGAAGAAGTGAATTTTCGGTCGGGCACAATACCAAAAAGAAGATCTCCGCCTTCTGCGACGTGCCTGAGCGGGCTGTTGTCAGTGCAACATCTGTTCCGGATATCTACCATGTTCCAATGGAGCTTGAGAAGGAGGGTCTCGCTGATGTCATCACCGATCTCCTCCAGCTCGAGGCGCATACGCCCTCTTCAGACTGGTACCGGCTGGTCACCAGGGAATATACCAGCCGGATTACGGTTGCTATTGTGACAAAATACGGGATCGAGGATGTCTACATCAGCATAAAAGAGGCGTTAAAACATGCAGGTCGGTCCACGTCGACTGAGGTAAATATCCGGTGGGTAGATGCCGAGGACCTGGATACTGAGATCCTGGCTGAAGTCGATGGTATCATCGTCCCGGGCGGCTTTGGAATTCGCGGGACAGAGGGGAAGATCCAGGCGATCCGGTTTGCCCGTGAACGTGAGGTCCCCTTTCTTGGCCTCTGTCTTGGGTTCCAGCTTGCTGTCATTGAATATTCACGCAATGTCGCATTGATACCTGATGCAATGAGTTCTGAGATGGGCCCCGGGACTCATGTTATCACGCTCCTGCCGGACCAGTCAGATGAAGCAGATTATGGAGGGACCATGCGGCTTGGCAACTATCCTGTTACCATAACTCCAGGAACCCTTGCCGACCGGATTTATGGCAGGCCCGAGATTACCGAACGCCACCGGCACAGGTACGAAATGAACCCCGACTATATCGGGATCCTTGAAGAGAACAGACTGGTATTCTCGGGACGAAATGGTGAGAGAATGGAGATACTCGAGATACCGGATCATCCGTTCTTCATTGCCACCCAGTTCCATCCCGAGTTCCGGTCACGGCCGACACGCCCGTCACCTCCATTTCTGGAATACGTGCTTGCATGTCGGGCACATAACAAGACAACATAGGTGATCATATGGTCAATGCACAAAAATTCATTGAAGAAGCAGTTGCGGATATACGGGATGCTGCAGGTGAAGGGCATGTCGTCATGGCACTTTCAGGCGGTGTTGACAGTTCAGTCTGCGCTGCACTTGCAGCACGGGCGATAGGAGACCGGCTCATCCCCATATATGTGGATACCGGCCTCATGAGGAAGGGAGAGACTGGCAGGATCAAACAGCTCTTTGGTTCAATCAATCTCAAGATCATCGATGCATCTGCAGAATTTTTTGCAGCACTCAGGGGTATTACCGATCCCGAGGAGAAGAGACGGGCAATAGGGGAGCGTTTCATCCGGATATTTGAAAAGGAGGCTCAGGAAACCGGTGCAGACTACCTTCTCCAGGGTACCATATATCCTGACCGGATCGAAAGTGAGGGCGGCATAAAAAGCCATCATAACGTCGGAGGCATGCCGCTTGATATCAGGTTCAAAGGGGTGATAGAACCGCTCCGGGACCTGTATAAAGACGAGGTCCGTGTGGTTGCAGGTGCGCTTGGCCTTCCACCTGAGATCCAGCATAGAATGCCATTTCCCGGACCCGGCCTCGCTGTCCGGGTGCTGGGAGAAGTGACTCCGGAGAAGGTTGGCATTATTCGTGAGGCAAACGCGATTGTTGAGGAAGAACTGATCGAGACGTACTCTCCCTGGCAGTGTTTTGCTGCATTGATTGGCCTTGGTACCGGGGTGAAGGGGGACGTCCGGCTCCATGGCTGGATCGTCTCGGTGCGTGCGGTGAACTCCCGCGATGGCATGACCGCAGATCCTATCCGGCTGCCATATGAAACACTCGATCGTATGGCATCCCGGATCACCTCAGAGATCCCGGGTGTCGCACGGGTCGTCTATGATATTACGGGAAAACCCCCTGCAACAATTGAATACGAGTGATATCAATGAGCGATTACAGGAGTCTTGAAGCCAGGTACTATATGCCTGCTTTTTCCCGCACGATGATGATCCGCCGGGGGAAGGGTTGTACTGTATGGGATGATGAAGGAACAGAATATCTCGATCTGGTTGCCGGAATTGCTGTCTGCTCCACCGGCCACTGCCATGACCATGTGGTGGAGGCGATCTCCAGGCAGGCCCGGGAATTGATTCATTGTTCAAACCTTTACTATGTACCCGGCCAGGCAGAGTTTGCAGAGAGGCTGGCAACCGCAACCGGCATGGACAGGGTGTTCTGCACAAATTCGGGTGCCGAGGCCACCGAGGCCGCACTCAAGCTGGCACGGCTTGCGACGAAGCGAAAGAATGCTGTTGCATTTACCCATAGTTTCCATGGGCGGACCTTCGGCTCCCTCGCTGTGACTCATAAACCAGATATCCGGGAGCCGTTTATGCCCCTTGAGCCAAAATGCAGTTTTGTTCCGTATGGAGATCCTGACGCTCTCAGGAATGCGGTTGACAGTGAGACTGCAGCTGTTCTGCTTGAGCCAATCCAGGGGGAGGCCGGGGTGATCATACCGCCTGAAGGTTTTATCGAGGGTGTCCGGGAGATCTGTGATGAGACCGGAGCGCTTCTCATTGCTGATGAAGTGCAGACCGGTATGGGCCGGACCGGGACATGGCTTGCCATGCACCAGACAGAGGTGATGCCCGATATCGTCTCACTTGCCAAAGGGCTTGGATCAGGTTTTCCCATTGGTGCTATCGCCGCCCGGGAAGGCCTGGCATTCAAAAAAGGCGAGCATGGAAGTACGTTTGCCGGAGGCCCGCTTGCAGTTGCTGCGGCCATGGCGACGATGGATGTGATCGAACCCCTGCTCCCTGTGATCGCAGCAAAAGGTGAGCGGTTTGCCAACGGGCTTGCAGAATGGAAACCCCGCGTATTCGGCCTGATGATCGGGATCTCTGTTGGGGAGCAGTGCCCGCTTGTTGTACAAAGGTGCGCTGAGCAGGGTGTCCTTGTGAACGCTGCTGCCGATGGTAACCTCCGGCTGGTCCCGCCGCTGATCATAAGCGATGCCGAGATAGATCATGGGATAGGTGTCATCCGTGAAGTCCTCACCGAGGTCCTTGGTTAGATCCGTTTTTCAGCAAGGCGGGTATGTCTTTGCTGACAGAGCAGAAGATATTGCATCGCGGTATGGCTTTGAGAAGGTTGCACGGCTTGCCTCAAATGAAAACCCCTTCCCGCCGTCACCGTATGCAATAACAGAGGCCAGTGCAGCACTTGGTTCTGTCAACCGGTACCCGGATACGCACCATGACGGGCTGAGGAAGATGCTGCGGTCGATCTATCCGGATTATCCTGTTGTTGTGGGACCCGGCATGGATGGGGTGATCGAGACGGTTGTGCGGACATTCATCGCACAGGATGACCCGGTTGCTATCTCTACACCTACCTTCTCGTTTTACAGCCTCTCTGTCCGGGCACAGGGGGGCAGCATCCTGCAGATCCCGCGTGGAGCTGAGTATGCCGTGGATCCTAAAGCATTCTGTTCAGGTGCCGGTGATGCAAAACTCTCGTTTATCTGTTCGCCCAACAACCCGACCGGCTCGGTGACGCCGCCTGAGGATATCGCGGCCATCCTTGAGGGACTACACGGAATCCTCTTCCTTGATAATGCCTATGGCGAGTTTTCTACTGTTGATTATCTTCCTCTTCTGAATGAATACGGGAACCTGATTATTGGCCGTACGATGTCAAAGGTATACGGGCTTGCAGGTCTTCGGATCGGGTATGCGATTGTTCCGGACTGGTTTGTCCCCTATTACCAGACCGCAGCCACACCGTTTGCACTCAATTCTGTCTCTGCACAGGCTGCCATCGGTGCACTCGGTGACCCGGCCTATGCAGACCGGTTCATTTCCCATGTCAGAAGATGGCGAAAGCGGTTTATTGATGAGATCCCCTATCCTGTGGCAGCAAGCGGTGCCAATTTTGTCATGATCGATATGAGCCCCATGACGGGAAGGGAGGCCGTTGATGCGCTTGCACGCCATGGGGTCCTGGTGCGGGCATGCGAGAGTTTCCCCGGGCTTGGTGAGAATTTCATCAGGGTGTCGATCGGAGAGGACTGGGAGTGTGAACGGTTTCTCCAGGCGGTACAGTCGCTATGATGATCGGATTAACCGGTGTCCCCGGTACTGGAAAGTCAACGGTTGCTGATATTCTTGAAAAACGGGGCATCAGGGTGGTCAGGATCAACGATACGATTGAACCTTATATTATTGAGAAGGATCCTGTTCGGGATACACAGATTATTGATGAAGAGGAGTGGGCAGATGGTTTTGAGCCAATCGACGGTGTGGTAGAAGGGCATCTCGCACACCTTCTCCCCTGCGACCGGGTTGTTCTTCTCAGGTGCGATCCCCATGTGATCATTGAACGTCTGCTCAGTCGTGGGTACTCCCGGAAGAAGGCTGAAGAAAACGCCCTTGCCGAAGCACTCGATCTTGTTCTGATCGAGAGTCTGGAGTCGTTTGATCCAGAAGTAATTTATGAACTTGAGACGACAGATATCGATAGCGAGAGGGTTGCCGACTTTGTCCAGGAGGTTATTGCAGGGAGAGCTGCTCCTTCACATGGTGCCTGTGACTGGTCTGACTATCTCGAGACAACGATGCCATGACACTGGATCAGCTCCGCCCACACTTTGCCGGGATTGTACGGCCGGTTGCCAGGCTCTTGATACGCCTCGGCCTCACCCCGAATATCATCACAGTACTGGCGCTGATCGCAGCAATGATCGCCGGAGCTGCATTCTGGTATCGTGAGATCGGGATCGGGGTCTTTTTTGTTGCGGTGAACGCTTTTTTTGATGCGATCGATGGGGCGGTCGCCCGGGAGCTGGGATCAGCCGGCACGATGGGTGACTTCCTTGATCATGTGCTTGATCGATATGCAGATATCTTCATCATTGTCGGGATTTTCGCCGGAGGATTTGCCAGGTGGGAGGTTGGAATCTTTGCTCTTACCGGGGTCCTGATGTCCTCGTACCTGGGGACACAGGCACAGGCGGTCGGCGTTGGCCGGTACTATGGCGGCCTGCTCGGCCGGGCCGATCGGCTCTTCTTAATCCTCCTTGCCGGTATCTGTGACATTCTCTTCCCGACCGGAATCTTCTCCTGGACGTACCTTGGGATCATGCTCCTCCTCTTTGGCTTCCTCGGCCACATCACCGCTTTGCAGCGGTTTCATTTTGTCTGGCAGGAGCTGAAACGGAAGAGGTGACCATCTGATCCCGGGTGTTGCTGATGGCTGGACCGGGATCTCAGGATTCATCTGTTTCCAGCGCCTGTCGTCTGCATTCGTCTGCACGACCAGGATACTGAAGAGCAATGGCAGCAAGCGTTCTTCTCTTCAGGAGCCGGTATGCCT
>QZAC01000037.1 GCA_003838065.1 Methanocalculus sp. MSAO_Arc2 | reverse complement strand
GCTCAATCGATCTCCGTTACATCGAGACTGCGAGCCGCGATATCGGGCAGGTGCTCGGGGAGAAAGATGCCTGGCACATGGTTGTGATGAAGAGTACAGTTGTCTCAGGAACGACAAAGGGTATCGTCCGATCAACACTTGAAGCTGCATCTGGCAAAAAAGCGTTCCGGGACTTCGGGTTAGCATCAAATCCTGAGTTCCTTAAGGAGGGATCAGCCCTCGCGGATGTCTTCTCGCCGGATAGGATTGTGATCGGTACAGAAGATCCCAGATCACAGGAGGTCCTTGAGAGCCTCTATGCCACTTTTGACTGCCCGAAGCTGGTAACGGCGATTCCGGTTGCCGAGATGATCAAGTATGTGAGCAACGCCTTTCTCGCAACCAAGATCAGTTTTGCAAACGAGATCGGCAACCTCTGTAAGACGATGGGGATTGACACCGCAGAGGTCTTTGCCGGGGTCGGGCTCGATGCCAGGATCAACCCGGCCTTCTTCAGATCAGGGATCGGGTTTGGCGGCTCCTGCTTCCCAAAGGATGTCCGGGCACTGATTGCACAGGCCGGGGCAGCCGGTCTTCATCCGAAGATTCTCTCAAGTGTTGTTGCGGTAAACGATGACCAGCCCCTCCGGCTCCTTGATCTTCTCAGGAAGCATATCCCGGATCTCAAGGGAAAGCGGATTGGGGTGCTCGGCCTTGCCTTCAAGCCGGATACCGACGATATCCGGGAGAGCCGGGCGATCCCAATCGTCTCTGCACTACTGGATGCGGGTGCAGACGTGATCGCCTATGATCCACTGGCCATTGCAAACTTCCAATCATTCTTCCCGGAGATCACCTATGCCTCGTCTGCTGCTGAAGTGCTCGAAAGCGATGCTGTTCTCATTATAACCGAATGGAAGGAGTTTGAAGCACTCGATTATACCGGGAGGCTGGTGCTCGATGGAAGGCGGATTCAAAAGGCGGCGGTTGGATCGATCTATGAGGGTGTCTGCTGGTAATGTCTGTCCAAGATTCGTTTCTATCGCGTGAACTGGAGAGAAGCGATATAGACAAGCGGTAAAGGCAAATATCCAAAGGATTATCTGGTTTCTCTATAATATATGAGTTAGAAGGAGTAGGAGATTTATGACGGAGAAGAAATACAATCCCGAAGATGTCATCGGGAAACCCTACAGAAGAGGTCTGCTACCCTACGGTGGATCAGTGACAAGGGGCCGGATATCCTATGCTGTCAGTGAGGAAGAGTACCTGGAAGATATGAGACGCCTCCGATCAGTTTTGAACACCTCCTCTGATCGCTAGAAAACGATTCTGCAGGAATACATGACCAAGCTAACTATTTTTCTGGATACGCCGGTCTTCTTTACCTGTGCTGAAGATACGCGTTCCGGAACCACTCTGCAGCATGCCAAAAATGCCGGGTATTTAATTCAAACCTCCATATCGGTTCTTGGTGAAGCTTTTATCCAGATGCATGAACACGAAAAAGGGCTTGAGTATATCACCAGTATGAATCAGCTCCTTGATGAATGGAATGTCGCAGTCCACTTTCCAAATGATTCTGTCCGGCTACTCTGCTTCAAGATGGGGGAGGAAGAGGTTGACAGCCGGATGATCCGTGAGCCGACCGATCGCACCCACCTTGCCCATGCGATGGCATATCACTCAGACTATTTTCTGACATCCGATCGAAACCTGATCAGATACAGGATTCCATCCTCGCTCGAAGCGATCGGGTTCTCAAAACCCACCTGCCTGCCACTCGAAGAGTTCAGGAATGAGATGCTCATGAAGGTGCGTGATCTCTCATATGAATGGGATACAACAAGAAGTTCAATTGGGGGAGTGAGTGATGGAAATGATGCTTAATAGTAGTATATCTGCTCCTGCACCGTCAACTCCTGCACCGGAGGCCTGCTCCTCATGACCGTCAAAAAAGCAGTCATCCCGGCAGCTGGCCTCGGCACCCGGTTCCTGCCGGTCACCAAATCGATGCCAAAAGAGATGCTCCCGATCATCGATGTGCCGGTGATCCACTATGTCGTCCAGGAGGCGCTTGCGTCAGGGATCGATGATATCATCATCATTACCGGCAGGAGCAAGCGGGCGATCGAGGATTACTTTGATGACTCGCCGGAACTGGAGATGCATCTTGCGAAGAATCCGAAGAATGCAGAGCTGCTTTCGATGGTGCGGGATATCTCCTCGCTTGCCGATATCCACTATGTTCGGCAGAAGGAGCCACTCGGCCTCGGCGATGCTGTCCTCCGGGCTGAGAAGCATATCAGCGGCGAGCCGTTTGCAGTACTCCTCGGTGATGATATCATCAAGAACACCACCCCCTGCACCCGGCAGCTGATCGAGATCTACAACCGGTACCGCTGCTCGGTGCTCGCAGTTGAAACCGTCCCGGACGATATGGTCTCAAGTTATGGGATCATTAAAGGAAAGCCGCTTGAGGACTCACTCTCGCTCTTAGAGGATATCATTGAGAAGCCATCCCTCGCCGAAGCCCCGTCCCGGATGGGCGCCATCGGCCGCTATGTCTTCACCCCGGAGATCTTCGACTGCCTCCACACAACCGAGCGGGGCGTCGGCGGTGAGATCCAGCTGACCGACGCGATCCGGCTCCTGAATGGCCGGCAGAACATCTATGCCTATGAGTTTTCCGGAAGGCGGTATGATACCGGGGACCGGATGGGGTACCTTGAAGCGATTATTGATATGGCGCTTGAGCAGGATGATCTGCGGGAGGGGTTGATTGCATATATGCGGGCGGCTATAGAGATAAAGGATCGGAGACTCAGAAAGAAGTAACAATGCGAATTGAGGTGTTAAATGAAAATTATTGTGACAATTCCTGCTTATAATGAAGAAGATACAATAGGAGAAGTAATTCAGAATACCAAAAAAACAATGAGTAAGGCCAATCATCATTATGAGATACAGGTGCTTGATGATGGATCAACAGATCAAACGAAAAATATTGCACAAAAACTTGGTGCCAATGTTTTTTCACATCAAAACAATCGAGGTTTAGCACAAACATTTCGTGATGAAATAAAATATGCTCTTGAGAATAATGCAGATATAATAGTTCATATTGATGCAGATGGCCAATACCTAACAGATGAGATTCTAAACCTTCTTAAACCAATAATTGACGGAGAGGCTGATTTTGTTCTTGGTTCACGATTTATGGGAACTATTGAAG
>QZAC01000036.1 GCA_003838065.1 Methanocalculus sp. MSAO_Arc2 | reverse complement strand
TATCGGGAGAAGGTATGAGAATCCATATCCAGCATTGGGTTTTTACAACTCAAAGGCTTTTCTATCATATGCCGGGCGTGCCCACCTCTGTGACCGGTGTCGGGACCGCGACGTTAACAATTTGTTAGAACTTCCTCATCAAAGGAAACCATCTCATGCGAAAGCATCTACAGAAAAGAGAGCAGAAACAGATTCAATTCCACTCCCCTCTCCCAACCCCCTTATACACAAACCCTGCCGTCACCCATTCCTCCGGCTCAACAACATTCCTCCCATCCACGATCACCGGCCGCTCGCACCCGGAGAGCCGCTTCACATCCTCAGGCACCAGCCCCCGGTACGCCGCATGCCCGGTGAAGATCACCACAGCATCCGCACCGGCGAGCGCCTGCTCGAGATCCATGGTGAGGCCGCCGTCCGGCTGATCGGGGCTCGGGAGATCCGGCGAGGTGGCGGGGTCGACCCAGGGATCGTGTACCCGGACCTCGGCACCCGCCGCGGTTGCAGCCTTGAAATACGGTTCGGACGGGCTGTTGCGGGCGTCGTCGCTGTCGTTAATGAAGGCCCAGCCGAGGAGGGCGATCGTCGCACCTGAAAGGGCCTTCCCCGCCTCTCCCAGGGCGGCCTCGGTGAGGTGGAGCATATGGGCGGGCATAAAGTCGTTGATATCGCGGGCGAGAGTATAGAGCGATGGCCGCCCCTCGGGATAGTCGAGCCTGATATCTCTGGCTTTCGCGGCTTCTGCGGCGAGCTGTACCCCCCTCTCCAGGTGATAGGTATCCTTCGTCAGGCAATGGCCGCCGACCCCGGCACCCGGCCAGAGGATGGCACGGGTGATGCCGTCTCCCTTCAGCGAGTCGATCCCGGCACGGACATCATAGAAGTTCACGCCCATCGCCTCGCAGTAGAGGGCGAGCTGGTTTGCAGCGGCGATCTGGAGGTCGCGGAAGGTGTTCTCGGCGGTCTTGGTCACCTCAGCGGCGGTCGCGGTCATCGGGATGACGCGGCCGGTTGTCAGGACCGGGGTGTAGAGCTCAACAGCACGCTCTGTCGAGACGGGTTCGATCCCGCCGACGATCCGGTCGTGCTCACGAATGTTCCTGAGGAGCCGGCCGACCATCACCCGCTCAGGGGCATGGGCGAGGGCGAAGTCCCGGCCGGCAATAAGCCCGGACTCCTCTTCAAGGATCTCCCGGGCCATCCCGGCGGTGGTACCGGGGGTGATGGTGGATTCAAGGACGACGAGCATCCCTGGTGTAAGGTTTTTACCAACATGCCGGAGGCCGTCGATGAGGGGGGTGAAGTCAGGGAGAAGATCAGCGGGATCAAGGAATGGGGTCTGGATGGCAAGACATACGGCATCGCAGTCTGCGATCTTTGTAAAGTCCGGTGTGCAGGAGAACGTCCCGGCATCCACGACCTTCCGGAGGAGAGGCTCAAGGCCCGGCTCCTCGCCCTTGAGGGGGGACTCGCCCCGGTTCAGCATTGCGATCTTGTAGCCTGAAGTCGTTGAGTCCCGCTGGAACCCATAGACATGCTCGATGCCGGGGATGTCGGCGAAGAGGACGGCAGCCGGTATCCCGACATACCCCATCCCGATGACGCCGATGGTTCTGATTGGCCCGCGTTCCCTGATGCATGCTGCGAGATGGCTGTCATATGTGTCATGGTTCTGATGGTTGTCAGGGTTCTGGCGAGTCTCTCTTAGCTGATCTCTCATGGTCGTTCTCCCCGGGCTCATTCAATCGAACTGTTCTGTCCTTATGCTCTGTCAGATGCACTGATAACCCGTCTGATTTCGTCTGCTGCAGTGCCGTCGCCATAGTGTGCTGAGTGGGTTCGGGAATGCCCTTCCTGCTGCTCCGGGCTCTCTCCTGCCATCTTGCGGACTGCTGCGATGATGCGGTCGGTATCTGCCCCCACAAGGATATTCCAGCCATCCTCTACTGTCTCAACCCACTCGGTATTCTCCCGGAGCGTGATGCAGGGGACCTGCAGGATATATGCCTCCTTCTGGACGCCGCCAGAGTCAGTGAGGACAGCGGCTGCCTGGGCGAGCAGCCGAAGCATGTCGAGGTAGGGGAGCGGCTCGATAAGCCGGATAGGCGAGGCCGAATCAGGAACAATTCCATACGCTTCCAGGTACTTCTGCGTCCGTGGGTGTGCGGGAAAGATCACCGGCCGCTCAAGCGCAGCACATGCGGCCATGATAGACCTGAGGTTCTGTTCATGATCGGTGTTGCCGGGACGGTGGACCGTGGCGAGGTAATAGGTGCCGGCATCGAGATCAAGCCGATCCAGAATATCTGATTGTGCAGCCAGCTCCCGGTTGATGAGGAGGGCATCGACCATCACATCTCCGACACGATGCACGCCCTTGATAATTCCTTCACGCGCAAGGTTTGCAACCCCGTTCTCAGTTGGGACAAAGAGGAGATCAGATGCATGGTCGGTGAGTACACGGTTGATCTCCTCAGGCATGCTGCGGTCAAAGCTCCTGAGGCCGGCCTCAACATGCGCAACCGGGATATGCAGTTTTGCTGCTGCCAGGGCACCGGCGAGCGTGGAGTTGGTGTCGCCATAGACAAGGACCATGTCAGGTTCTTCCCTGATCAGCACCTCTTCAATCGCAGCAAGCATCCGGCCGGTCTGTTCTCCATGGGATCCAGAGCCGATCCCGAGATGGTAGTCGGGGGTTGGGATGGCCAGCTCCTGAAAGAAGATATCCGACATATTCTCATCATAATGCTGGCCGGTATGCACCAGGATCTCCTGGTGATCCCGTCGAATTGCCCGCGAGACCGGGGCACACTTGATGAACTGGGGGCGGGCGCCGATGATTGAGACGATCTTCATTTTTGCTCCGTATCTTCTCTCTGCAATGGCGTTTTGACCACCTGATCCCGTTTCGGGGTCCCATAGAGGTAATGGTCATGCTCGACTGCGAGATCCTCAATACCTGTATCAACTGCAAGGGAAGAGATCCGGTATGCAGGGTCATCTTCTGCATCACATACGTCCATTGTACCTGATTCGGATAGAACCCTGTCACTTGTTGATCGGGTGTGTTTTCTCAATTGGATATCTCCCTCATAAACAGTGCTGACATGCTCAACGATTACTATAAGTCTTCTCTGGTATGATCAAATCTCTAGCTCCCACTCCTTTTACCTTGAAATCTCCCGCTGGACCCCTTCACAGATCCGGAGATTCAGGAGACCCTGCGCTGGCGTCACCTCAAATGGTTTTCCATCCCTGGCTGCCCGAACAAATGCCTGGAGCTCCACCTTCAGGGGCTCAACCTTGTTCACAAGCACCTTCTCGATGATATTCTCCTGCCGGTAGAGGCCGTTTGTCTGATCATAGGTCTCGGGCTTGCGGTATACAAAGATCTCCTGGGTCATGAAGTCGCCTTCGATCGTCCGTTCCTCCTCCTCGATATAGAGAGATCTGATCTTTTTGGCAGACTTTCTGGAGGCAGAGAGGTAGAAGGAGGTGGTATCAACTGATCCGAGGACATGTGCACTATCATCGCTCCCCCGTGCTGAAAAGGAATACTCTGAATCCGGGAAGAAGGCATTGAAGAGGATATCGATGTCATGGATCATCAGGTCCTCAACAATTGAGGCATCGGTGATCCGGCCGGATGCCGGGTTGTGCCGGTGGAAGGCAACATACCGGGGATCTCCCACAATCCGTCTGATCTCAGGGACGATCGGGTTGAACCGCTCGATATGGCCAACACCGACCACAACTCCCTCAGGAATCTCCTGTATCAGCTGCTCTGCCTCAAAAGCATTGGCGCAGATCGGTTTTTCGATTAAGGTATGCACGCCGGATCCGATCACCTGCTGTGCGGTCCCATAGTGGAAGCGTGTGGGAACAGCAAGCGAGACGAGATCCACCTTCCTGAGCAGCTCCTCAATTGAGGAACAGACCTCAGCTCCCGTCTGGGCGGCGACTGCCTCAGCACTCTTTGTATCAAGATCAAAGACATAGGTTGTCCCGACCTCTTTGAGTTCACTATAGACACGGACATGGTTCCTGCCCATGACCCCGCACCCGATAACACCTGCATCCCTCATCTCATAACGCTCCTTTCATTCCTGGAAACCCAATTCATATCGTATTCAAAGCATCAACAATATACTGCCGCTCAGCTGCACCAACGCCCGGGTGCACCGGGAGCGAGAGGACCTCGTCTGCGAGCTCGTCTGCAACCGGGCATGCAACACCGGCATCAGACCCGATTCCAGCAAAGACCGGCTGGCGGTGGAGCGGCACCGGGTAGTGGATGGCAGTTCCGATCCCCTGCTCATCCAGGTATCTGATCAGTTCCCCACGCGAGAGCGGGGCATCCCCTGTCACCCGGATTACATACTGGTGCCAGACATGGGATCTGCCGTGCGCAACAACCGGGGTGATAATACCAGGGACATCGATATGCTCATTGAAGAAGCCTGCATTCTCCTGCCGTGCCTGTATAAACCCATCCAGTTTCGAAAGCTGCACCCGCCCGATGGCAGCAGCAATATCAGTCATCCGGTAGTTGTATCCGATCTCGGTATGGATATACTTCTCAGCCTGCCCATGATTGATGATTTGCCGGAGCCGGTCATGCAACGCAACCGACCCGGTCGTCACCATCCCGCCTTCGCCGGTTGCCATATTCTTGGTTGCATAGAAGGAGAAGCAGGCGAGATCCCCAATTGATCCAGCCGTCACTCCATTGAGCATGGCCCCATGGGCCTGGGCAGCATCCTCGATGAAGACAAGTCCTTGATCTGAACAGATCCCGCTCAGCAGAAACGCATCGCAGGGCTGGCCATAGAGGTGCACTCCGATCACGGCTTTTGTTTTTTCGGTAATCCGATCACATACAGAATCCGGATCAATACAGCAGGTGTCTTGCAGAACATCCGCAAAGACCGGCTTTGCACCGGTCATCGCAACAGATGAGGCTGTTGCAAAGAAGGTAAATGCAGGCACAATCACCTCATCGCCAGAGCCCACCCCTGCTGCAAGCAGTGCCGCATGGAGGGCGGCGGTCCCGTTGTTCATGGCAACCGCATGTGCCGCCCCGGAGTATGCGGCAAACTCATGCTCAAATGATCTGGTGACCGGGCCTTCGGCGATGATGCCGGATGCAAGAACTGCAGCAACGGCTTCTGTCTCTTCAGGGCCAGGGGATGGGCGGGCGATTGGGATCTGCATGGTAAGATGAACTCCGCAGTACTGCTTTTCTGAAAAATGTTATTTTTGTATTGAAAGTTCTTTTGGATCGAACGTCACGCTCAAAAGATGCACCTTTTGAGTTCTTGTATATTCGACAACCCCCAGGATTAATGCTCTTTCATTATGCATTGCCGCCATCAATCCACGCCACATACCGCTCCAGCCCCTCCCGGATCCTCACCTTCGCAGACCACCCAAGGCCCCGCTTTGCCTTCTGCGCATCTGCCCAGGTGTCCTGGACATCGCCCTTCTGTTCTTCGGCATGGTGGAGGATGGCGGTTCTGCCGGTGGCATCCTCGATTGCATGGATGAGATCGGTTACGCTGATCCGGTTGCCGCCACCGATATTGAAAGCCTCTCCGAGGACTGCTGAGTTATTGTTACCAGAGGGATCTGAGAGGGCGGCCGCCACATTCGCCTCGACGGCATCATCGATATAGGTGAAGTCGCGGGTCTGGGTGCCGTCGCCGTAGATGGTGATCGGCTTCCCTGCATGAATCGCCCGGACAAACTTGTTGATCCCCATATCGGGCCGCTGCCGGGGCCCGTAGACCGTGAAGTACCGGAGCGAGACCGTCGGTACCCCATAATTCTTCCAGTAGAGGTAGCAGAGGTGCTCGGCAGCAAGCTTTGTGACGCCATAGGGGGAGACGGGCTGCACCATCCGGTCCTCACGCATAGGGAGCTCGATGTCGCCATAGACCGAGGAGGAAGAGGAGTAGACGAACCGCTTCAGCCGGGAACCTGGAGATGTGGATTGGGCATCGGCTGCGGCATTGCCATTATGAGCCGACGTTTCTCTCGCATAGAAGTCCAGCAGCCGCTGGGTCGCCAGGATGTTGTCGCGGGTATAGATATCAAAGCTCCTGCCCCAGGATGCCCGGACACCGGCCTGGGCAGCGAGGTGGAAGACATAATCGACCACTGGAAACACTTCCATCTCCACGATATCTGCTTCGATGAGGGTGAACCGGGGGTGCTGCAGGGCAGCAGCAAGGTTCTGTTCTTTCAGCTCACGGTCATAGTAGTCTGAGAACCGGTCGATCCCGATCACTTCAAAGCCATCGGCCAGCAGCCGGTCGGTGAGCGTGCTGCCGATGAACCCGGCACACCCGGTGACGAGGGCCTTTCGCCAGGTACCTGAATCAGCTTCAATTTCCTTCTTCGGTGAGCCCATTCGTATATGCACCTATATCACTGCCTCCATATCTTTTTTTAGTTTCGTCCCGGTTTTTCTTCGGCCTTTCCACGGGCTTCATCGCTTCATGGTTTATTGTGCTGACCTGTCATAATACATATGACAATGAACGCCCATTACGTACATGAGATCTGGCATGCCCCCGACAGAAGACCTCGCAGACAAAGCCCTGAACCGTATCAAAGCTATCGATGGCTTTGATCGCGTCTGTTTCATCTTCCTCTATGGATCCGTTGCAGCGGGGCAGGCACGGGTTGATTCGGATATCGATCTCTGTCTCTGGTATGATGGTGATACCACTGAGGCTGAACGATTCCGGTTTGCATGCATAAAAGAATTATCAGATTCCCGTGTTGATATCCAGATATTTCTGCACCTCCCCCTCTACATCAGAATTGAGGTCATCCGGGGCCGTCTCCTCTATGCAAAGGATATGCGTTTTGTGTATGACGTTGCGTACCGGACGATCAGGGAATTTGATGGCTTCAAACACCGTTTCTACGACTATATTGGAAAAGAGGCGATGGTATGAGGGGCGGTATGAGTGGTGCAGTCAGGGATACACTGATCCGGACAAAGCTTATCGAAATGGAGGAGAGCGTCCAGCTGGTCAACTACCCACGGCTAAAGCCGTGGGCTTGCCCTTCCATCTTCCTGAACTCTTCGGCTCAGGACGGAGTGCGATAGGCTGGTTGACATCAGCCCTTGATGCAATGTTTTTCGCGGCATTGATATCCGCATTATCCGTATATCCGCATTTGATACAGAAGAAGTTGGACTGG
>QZAC01000035.1 GCA_003838065.1 Methanocalculus sp. MSAO_Arc2 | reverse complement strand
TGGGGAAAAAAATACTCTCAGAACTCCTTGAAGCACGTCAGAAGAGTCCCTTTACGAGTTTTGAGGATATTCGGACCCGTATCAAGGCGGTACCTCACCCGGAACGAATGATTATCGAACGAATTCTTGAAGAGATAATGGATCCGGATACCAAATACCATCTCTTTACATCACGATGAAGGCCAGGCACGATCAGCATTTTCTCATTGATTCTGCTGCTATTGACCGGATTGCCGGCTTTGTTCCGGTCACTGGCAGACATGTCCTTGAAATAGGGCCGGGCAGGGGCGCACTCACTCATGCCCTGCTCAAACGGGGCGCCATCGTCATTGCAATTGAGATCGATTCCGAACTGGTCTCTCTCCTTGAAGAGAGGTTCTCAACTGAAATAGCAGATGGACGGCTTATCCTTATCTGTGGTGATGCGACACGCTGCCATCTTCCGCCTTTTGATATCGTGGTAGCAAACCTCCCCTATTCAGCATCATCTCCCCTTACGTTCCGCCTCCTTGATATCGGCTTTGAGACAGCCATCCTGATGTACCAATGGGAGTTTGCTCGGAAGATGCTTGTACCCCCCGGACATCCCGAAACAAGCAGACTGTCAGTGATGGTCCAGACCTATGCACGGGTAAAACCCCTGATGGAACTTTCACCCCGTGCATTCTATCCTCAGCCCGATGTCTGGTCGATGGTTGTCCGGCTTACACCGGTTGATCCTCCTGTTCCAATCAAAGACAACAAGGTATATCGGGATCTCGTACGGTCCCTCTTCTCACACAGGAGAAAAATGGTTAAGAATGGTCTGAAGAGTGCAAAAGGGATCTTTGGAGCGGACCGAATTGATGCATTGATTGTATCCCTTGATGACGAGATCCTTTCAGCGAGGCCCGAGAATCTTCTTCTCCCGAGATTTGCAGAACTTGCAAATGCTCTTGTAGAAGACTGAGCAGGTAAGACATGCTGTTTCCACATCCTGAAGTCTATCACCCGGCAGAGGATACCCGCCTCCTTCTCAATGCAGCTCTTGGGATTGTCCGCTCCTCTGATCGGGTGGTTGAAATCGGGACAGGGAGCGGTGAGATTGCACATTCTCTGGCACACGTTGCTGATTGTGTTATCGCAACAGATATCAACCCTCATGCTGTCTCTCTTGCCAGTCGTCGGGGTGTTGTGGTTATCAGGACAGATCTCTTCAGCGGAATCTGCACACGATTTGATCTGGTCATATTCAATCCCCCCTACCTCCCAACAGAACCAGGTGACAGAATCGATGACTGGCTTGAATATGCACTTGATGGTGGCATTGACGGAAGAGCCACAATAGAAAGATTCCTGGACGCTGTCCCTGATTATCTGTCTCTCAATGGGAAGGTTCTCCTGCTCGTATCATCGCTGTCAGGTGTTGGCGAAGTAGCTGAACGCTTTCGAGCCAATGGCATGATCTCGATGATTGTTGCAGAAGAACAGCTTGAAGGGGAGACGCTGTTTGTCTTCCTCGGGATGAGGGATCTCTGCAGCGTCTAGCCCTGCTCTGCTGGACAGAACCGGCAGAGTGCATACGGCACTTCGTCTTCCTTCTCCCTTACCGGGCAGCAGATCACACCACGTTTCAATTCTACTTTAAAACCTCCAGGGAATGGCGTGCCTATCGGGTGGCCAGGCTCACCAAGCACAAAGATGACAAAACAGGAGAGGAGATAGTAGAGAAGACGGCCCATGGGGGTCATATGTGCAATCTCTGTCCTGTGTGGTGAACTGCTGCTGGATGTTCTGTTTCTGCTCGTATACATGATGTTCTCCTGTGGTGTGCCCTGATTATCTGGAGTGGCATCACTGGTTACATCCTGTTCATTGTGGGGATCTGATGGTTTGTTCTCTGTTGAAACGGTAGCCGAGTTGACATTGTGTGTGAGGCATGCCTCTTCGATCATTCTGCAGAAGGTTCCAAAAAGCTCTGTATCGGGTATGCTGCCCTTCAGGCGCTTGATCTGGTCTTTTCTCTCCATCAGGAGGATCCGGTGGTAGGTACCAAATATCTGCTCATGAACAGATTCTGCGTATCTGCTCCGATAGCTGGCAGGCAGATCCTGGATCTCACTTCTGAGTGCTGCTGCGATTTCCAGAAGGTCATGGGGACTATAGCGGCGAACCTCCTGTGCGATGAGATTGGCGAGATCAGATCGGGTCCTGGACTCCCTGAGTTGTGATGTGATTCGGTGTATCTCTTCTCGGGCATGAGGTCCGGTGATGAAAAGCCTGCGGTTCATACATATCTCTGAGAGTTGTGGTTCCTGTCAAAGACCGAATTATTCATCATGATACTATCATGAGTATGAGTTATGGTTGCCATGTGCTCGTGGGCCAGAACAGTTGTTCTCTGTTGTTGTCTCTGTTTTTCCTGCCAATAATTGTATGTACCGGATCGATCAGGTTTAGAGTGCTATTCTGCCAGACGAAATCAGTCACTTCTGCCCATCCTCATGATCCTGACAGCAGGGCTTGAGCGCTCAAAGAAAGCGGCAAGGAAGATTGAGATCTCTTCACGCCAGCAATCCGATCCGCTTCTGACAGCCCAGCCCTGACTCATTGTTTGTCGGATATGTTTTCCGAGAGCTGCACCGAGCAGGTCATCTGAAGAGAGGAGGTCATACGCCTTTGTATAGGATCGTTGAATTTCCACAATATATCTGCCATCCTCGATGAAAGGACCGGAGAGGGGATTTTTTTCTAAGTATTTCTGAATAAACTTCAGCGCGTTGGAGCCATTTGTGACCGGAGGTCCGGTATGGCGGACAACCGGAGGAGCGGTTTCATTGAAGAGTTCAAAGAGGAGGACTGACTCATCTTTTCCCATATGACTGTCGGCTCTGTTCACGTGAAAGCCTGCCCGTTCCAGTAGATCAGATATGGCATGCATGCTCTTTCTGAGCTGTGGGACAATGGTGTCGGGGACATGATCAGGTGTTTGAAACGTTACGGTGTAGAGCGCTGTCCCTCTTTCTGCAAGGGCAAATGCAACCTGCCTGTGGCTAAACGATATCTGAGGCCGGATATCAAAGAATGCCGGAGACGGATTTTTTATGTAGGTGCGTGCAAGTTCAATAAACGCACACATCTGGTCAAGTGAAAGGGCGGCAGCTACATTCCTCTTTGGATCAGTTGGGTCAACCACGACGAGCGGCTCATCAAACGATCGCTTTTGGTGGTGCTCGGGATCAATCAGCTGGCCAGGTTTCCATTCCGCTGCTGCCTTGATAAGAGATGTAAAACCGCCGAAATGGAGTATCAGGAGTTCACAGAGATACCCGGAGAACCCTTCCGTCATATGGTCTGATCCATAGAATCCGCCAGCTTTTGCGAACTGCTTGAAAAGAAGTGCATCATCGACAAATGATCCAATTCTGGAAACAATATAGCGGGTATGAAATGGTGTCCTGTCAACTGCACTCAAAATCTCGCGTGCGGAGGCCACATGGTAACAGGGGACAAGATCGATATCAAGATCATAAATCCGGGCATGCAGGTACGGGTGCTCGGCATATTTTTCAACAGCTGTTCCTCCAAAATGATCAACGATGTCCCGCGCAATAGCAATCCCCTGTTCTGCAAGCACATCACGAGAAAGACTTGCTGGAAAGAGCATGAAGATATCAAGGTCACGATCACCCCTGACAAATGTCCTGCGTGCGACAGAGCCAACAACCATCGCCGGGCGTGTATGCCTCTCCATAAGATACTCGATGATACGGTCAGCGATTGTCTTAAGATGTTCCACCTCCTCAGGGGTCGGGCGGATCCGGGAGAGCACCTCTTCTTCTATTGCACTCCGGGTCATAGGAACACCTCTGCAATTGTTTCATAAATGGGACCTTTTGGGGTGAGTGTGCTCTTCTTCAGGGAAAACCTGGCTACTTCCATGTGTCCAGCGCGAAAAGAAGTGAATGGTGCAATGGCTTCCGGGATATCAGGGTGAAACTCCTTCACCCGTGCAATGGTGATATGGCCCTGAAAGGGGCGGGTTTCACGCGGAATTCCGAGTGGTTCGAGTGCAGCATCAATCAACTCTGCAAGTGTGGCTGTCTCACCCTGATCGTTGATTTGAGCCCAGATTACCCTTGGGCGGCGGGGGTTATTGGATGATATTTTGTTAATTTCGATACGATATGGTCTGTAATGGAGAGATTGAAGGGCAGAGATGACGCGCGGTATCTCTTTTTCCGGCACCTCCCCGAGAAATTTCAGGGTAATATGGAGGAGAGCAGAGTTTACAATGGTAAGACGCCCTCTAACGATACCAAGCGGCATCTGTAGCTCTGAAAGTCGTTCACGGATCGATTCCACAAGATCTATTGCAACAAACAGCCTCACCATAGAATGAACCAACTATTTGCCGTTAATGATGGTTAAGGTTTCACCTGGCCAGGTACGAAAGCACAAAGTGTATCTAACTCTAACCTATAGATGATCATATCCGGGGTATTCCTTATGACCAGTATCGATACCATAATCGTTTATTCACTTGAAGTCTGTCCGAACTGCGAAATTCTCAAAAAATACTTGCAGAATAACACCATTCCCTACCGTGAACGGGCCCTTGATGATCCGGAGGTACTGACCGATCTCCGCATGAATGGCATTTTTGTCATGGAAGCACCCGTCCTCCAGATAGGGGACAGGTACCTCACATCAATGGAAATTTTTATAGACGGAGAAGTATCGCCCTCGATTGCCGATGTATGCAGACGGTGAGGCTCGGAATGAAAGAGACACGGCAATCAACACTTGATGGGGCATTTCAGCCACCCATGCCGAAGGTCAGGACGTCATATGGCCATATGATGGACTGGGACCGGCAGAAGATTGTCCGGCAGATAGAGAGCGAGACACGACTTGTGGAAACCTTCTACGGCGGAGTGGGAGCGGAACCTGACCTTGCTGAACGGGTTGCACTGAGTGTCGAAAACAGGATCAAAAAGCTCGGTCTCACGTTCCTGTCAGGACCTCTCATCCGCGAGATCATGAACATGACTCTCCTTGAAGAGGGGCTTGTGGACTACCGGAATGTCTGCACACGTGTTGGAACCCCGGTCTATGATGCCCACCTGATCGATGTCGGAAGGGGCTTTGAGGCAAAAGACAACTCCAATCTCCAGGAGAATGCCGAGACTTCTCATAAAAAAAAGGCCGACAAGATCAGCAAGGAGCAGTATCTACTCCAGCTCCCGCCGGAACTTGCGGATCTTCATCTTATCGGTGATTTGCATATCCATGATCTGGAATATTTTGGGACCCGCCCGTTCTGCCAGGACTGGGACCTCCGGTATTTCTTCTACTATGGCCTGATGCCGGATGGAAACGGCACGAAAGCAAGCGTTGCAGGCCCGGCAAAACGAGCCGAAGTGGCTGTCCTGCATGCGGTCAAGGCGCTTGGATCTGCCCAGACGAACTTTGCCGGCGGTCAGGGCTACTACAACTTTCTCACCTTTCTTGCACCATATGTCGAGGGAATGGACAAAACCGAGATCAAACAGCTGATGCAGATGTTTGTATACGAGATGACCCAGATGATGGTTGCCCGCGGTGGCCAGGTCGTCTTTTCTTCGGTCCAGCTCTCGCCCGGGGTCCCAAAACTCTGGCGGGACAAACCGATTGTCTTCAAAGGAAAGGTCTGGAACGGGAGGCAGGCACCACACAGGACCTATGGGGAATTTGAACGGGAAGTCCGTCTCCTCTTTGCAACACTCATGGAAGTGATGCTTGAAGGTGATAACTGGGGCAAACCCTTCAATTTTCCAAAACCCGAGATCAGCATCGAACCAGATTTCATGCAGGAAGATGACGGTTTCAACCGGGAGCACCCCGATATCCCCACGTACCGGGACCTGTACCTGATGACGTTTGAACTTGCATCAAAATTTGGTACTCCCTACTATGACAACCAGCTTCCGGCATACCGGGGTGCTGGCGAGGGGATATCCTGTTATCAGTGCTGTGCATATCAGTTCTCAACAACTGCTGAGAATGATGAGACATTTGAAGAGAAACTCTTGTTCAAGGATGGAAAGCATTTCTCGATGGGGTCCTGGCAGGTCATCTCGGTCAACTGCCCGCGGGCTGCATACCGGGCCGACCATGAAGATGACAGGCTCTTTTCCGAGCTCCGCGGGATGATGGACTCAGCAGTCTCTATCTTTCGGATAAAGCGCCGCTGGATGGAGCATGTCAGGGCAAATGGCAGGATGCCTTTTGCAATGCAGAGACCAAAAGACCCTGAAACTCTGGAGCGTGGTACAGTTGCCGTTGACCTCGATGGTCTTGTCTATACTATCGGCATCGTCGGGGTCAACGAGATGGTCGAGCACCATCTCGGATCCCAGCTCCACGAGACAAAGGATGCCTTCAGGCTGGCAGTCAGGGCAATGACCGAGATGGAACAGTATGCGAAAAAACTCTCGCTCAAACACGGGATGACGATTGCACTTGCCCGCACTCCTGCTGAAACAACCGGTCAGCGGTTCGCTGTTTCCGATCTGCTTGATGAAACCTATCGGCCCTATGTGCAGAAGGTTGTCAAAGGTGATACAAAGAACCTGCCTGATCGAGCAAAACAGACCCTTGATCTCCCGATCTATTACACAAACGGCGTTCATGTTACTCCATCAGCACCAGTTCCGCTTACAAAGAGGATAGAGATCGAGCATGTCTTCTTCCCCATCGTTGACGGTGGTAACATCTTCCATATCTGGCTGGGAGAGTCCCGGCCTGATCCCCGGGGCCTGATGGATATGGCAATGAACCTCTGCAGGACCACGCAGATCGGCTATTTCGCCTTCACCCGCGACCTGACCGTCTCGCTCAAACAGTTCACCGAGTACCGGCCTGATACAAAGAAAGAGACATCAGGAGTATTTGCATCCGCGGACATGCGGGTGCTGATCTAGTCCCATAATCAAAAGAGTATCAGAATGGAATTACCCTGACCAGCTCAATTAATGTCTGCAACAACAGAATAGAAAGTGCAATGCAAACCCCCCCGCTCAAAACAGTTCTTCTCTGGTGTGATGCCTGTAATATTCCCCTTATCGGCAGGAGATGCGGGTGTGGAGCCGAAGGACGAACCATCCCGCTTACCGAACCATATGATATCAGGCCCGCACTTAGGGCAGATTGTGATCAAATCAAAGAACTCCTCCATGCACGCTTTGGCACAATTCCGCTCCCACACATCATCCTGCTGAACAAGACCGGCGGGACCGATCGGGCAGACAGCGTGATTATGCATGGACAAAAATTCGGTCGGCTCACGTTTGATCCGGTGAATCGCAGTTATTCCCTTGATATCACCAGTGATAGTCTCCCCGCTATGATCCTCCATGCAACCAGAGGAATTGTAGATATGGAGGACCATCTTGAAGAGAAGCACAAGATCCGGATCGGGGGGAAAAAGTTCCCGCTCAGGTCGGACGTGCCGGAAGGAACAGTCATTGTCAGATACAAGAACAAATATGGCACCGGTATCGTCCGTGACGGCCATATCAGGGTGAAAGAACTCCAGAAGGTGAAACCGGCATCTCCTTCTCCACCTGATCCCACATGGCAGAAGGCAATCGAGCTGAATGCCTATTATCTCCGGCTTCTTGAGCGCGATGCGATCAGGATCATAAAAAAACATAAACACGATAGGGAAACCGCCAATGTTTCATTTTCAGGAGGAAAAGACAGCGCTGCGGTCCTCCACCTGGCCAGAAAAGCCGGTGTGGAGAAGGCATTCTTTATCGATACCGGAATTGAACTTCCGGAAACAGTACACTATGTAGCATCTCACGATGTCGAGATTATTCAAAAAGCAGGTGATTTCTTCTCAGCGGTTGAAAAGGCGGGACCCCCGGGAAAGGACCATCGATGGTGTTGTAAACTTCTCAAACTCCAGCCGCTCAAAATCTATCTCTCCACAGTTGGCCCATCTGTTACATTTCAGGGGAACAGGTGGTATGAATCATGGAACAGGGCTGATCTTGAAGAGGCGAGCCAGAACCCGGCAAATCCCCTTCAGCTCAATATCTCGCCAATCCGGAACTGGAGGGCACTTGAGGTCTATCTCTATCTGTGGTGGCAGAACGTGCCGGTCAACCCGCTCTATGAACAGGGTTTTGAGCGGATCGGCTGCTATCTCTGCCCGGCGATGCTCGAGAGCGAATATGATCTGCTCAGGTCAACACACCCGGATCTTACCTCCCGCTGGGATGACTTTCTCAGGAACTGGGCTGAAAAAGCCGGACTTCCCGATGAATTTTATAAATGGGGTCTCTGGCGGTGGAAGGCGCTCCCTCCAAAGATGCGCACACTCTGCGCTGAATACAGGATCCCGGTTAATGATGATTTCACTCTTACGAAGACAAGGACTCGGGTATCAGAACAGAGAGGAAAGAACATGATCTATGATGAAGCACCTGATGATAAAGGGGTATTCCCGGTTGAGTTGATCCGGCAGGATTTCCCGATTGTGCATGAGGCAATCTACCTTGACTCGGCTGCCACAAGCTTCTCTCCTGAACCTGTAATACAGGCTCATGTCGAATTTGAGCACCGGTACCGTGCAAATGTCGGCAGGGGTCTCCATCGCTTTACCCGGATTGCTACTCAGCGGTACTGGCATGCCCATGAGAAGGTTGGACGGTTCATAGGCGGTGAAGATGGCATAACCGTCTTTACAAAAAATACAACAGAGTCGATCAATATGGTCTCACAGGGGCTTGACTGGAGACCAGGGGATCGTGTGATTACTACCATACTCGAACACCATTCCAACCTCCTCCCCTGGCGGAAATGCGCAGCAAGCGGGGTTGGCCTCGCTGTGATCGGGATCAATGCTGATTATACTCCTGACCTGGACGCTCTTGAAAAAGAGCTAAACAAAGGAGCACGACTTGTTGCGGTTACCCATGCCTCAAATGCCATCGGGGTGATCACCCCTGTCAGGGAGATTGCACACCTCTGCCGGGAATATGACACCCTTCTTCTGGTTGATTCTGCGCAGGCAATCCCTCATATGCCAGTCAATGTAGAAGACCTTGGTTGTGATTTCTGCTGTTTCTCAGGCCATAAGATGTTTGGGCCTACCGGAACCGGTGTTCTCTGGATGAAGGATCCGATCCTCTCACCGATGCTCCTTGGTGGAGGAATGGTTGAGGAAGTGCATGGGAACGGCTATCTGCCTGCCGGAGGATATCAGCAGTACGAAGCAGGGACACCGAACATTTCCGGTGGTATAGGGCTTGGTGCGGCAGTGGATTACCTTGAAACAATTGGCATGGACCGGGTGAAAACCTATGAAGAAGAGCTCACCACGGCGTTGATCGAGGGGCTTTCACGAATCGATGGTGTTTCTCTCCATGCATCAGATGATCCACAATCCAGAATTGGTGTTGTCTCCTTCACTATCGATGGTCTGCATCCTCATGAGGCAGCAAGTCGTCTTGATGAAGACTATGATATCCTGGTCAGATCAGGCTTCCATTGTTGTCAGCCGCTGATGGAACATCTCAATCTGCCGGATGGAACAATCAGGGCAAGCCTTGCCCTCTATACCACAAAGGATGAAATCGATCTCCTGACAGCCGCAGTGTATGAGATTACCAGGAGCATCTGATCCGCTCAGGGTGTGTAAACACGGTTATCTCATCATTAAAAATATTGCCTCCAATAGTGAGATTTGACTCTGTGCCAATGGAAATGGCAAGCCGTGTTGCAGTCGTTGTTGACAGCAGGATTGGAATCCCTGCGAGCAGGCATCTTCTGACCATCTCGGAGGTAACGATTCCAGAGAGGAGAAGGACTGTCTCTGAAAAGTCGATTGCATGAATAAGTCCATACCCAAGTACACGGTCAACTGCGCATTGACAGTCAATATCATGGAATGTCACCACCGTTTTACTGGTAGTGGCAAGGGCGGCAGAATGGACCTGATCAGAGGCAGGCTCGATGGCTTTTTGCATCTGAAAGAGCACAGAATATGGGATAGTATAGCCGCTTTCGAGAGTGGGGAGCTTCGATGTATCAATGGAGGATACACTCCCTCCGCAGCCGGCAAGGACTGTTCTCCTCCTGCCGGTTATCCGGAACGGGTCACGGGTCAGGACGCTAATCCGGTTTGGTTCATACCGGATGGATTCAATGTCACCTGCTGTTTTGATGATCTCCTCGGAGAAGAGATATCCGATAATATACTCCCTGAGATTTTCAGGACTGAGCACCATTGTGGCTGCATGACGGCCATTTACAAAGATTGCCGTTACGGTCTCCTCCGGGATCTCGCAGGTTGACTCGAGATACCCGGTTTCATGTACCCGCAGGCAGGGTATGGATACATATCCAAAACGGTTCTGCTGCATTATATCACCATACAATAGTTTGTGCTGAACAGGATTCCCATATGAAGTAAAGAATCCCGGTTTCCGATGTAAAAAAAGTGATTACTCCTGGACAAGTTCAATATCTGAGATATCAAACTGTCTGCGGAGCAGCTGTTTTGCCTTCAGGATGTTCTTGCCCTCTTTACCAATGGCAAGGCCCCGGTCCTCTTCCCGTACTTCGACCTGTGCGACACGGTTTTCGTCTTCACCATTAAATTCGACTGACATTACCTGTGCCGGCAGGAAACAGTTTCGGATGAACTGGACAAGATCATCAGAATATTCAACCACTTCGACCCTCCGGTCAAGGGCCTCAGACGCTTTCTTGATGCTCGCTCCTTTCTTTCCAATGGCAAGGCCCATTTCACCAGGATTGATGATGAATATGACCCGGTCATGGCGGGGATCGATTATACAGTCACGCGCACCTGCACCGGTCAGGCTCTCAAATTGTGAGATCAGCCGCATGCAGTCTTCAGTTAAAGTGATTTCCGACATATTATAATCTCTGTAACGTTAGGATATCGGATTCACCGGCATCTAAAACTGCAAGTGCGCTGACGATAAAATCTTTTCCGCACTCTTTACCAAGCTGACGGCCTGAACCATTGTAATGGTAAACAGCGACTTTATCCTGTTCTTCCACATATTTTCTGAAGTCTTCGGGGCAGTTCTTTGCGATAATGACAAGCCTGGCATTATCTTCCTCTATGCTTGCCTCTGTGCTCTTCTGCCCAAGGGTGACCCTTCCGGTCTTCATTGCCCTGCGTAAAGATGTATTGAAATCCATTAGTTTTCACCTGTTCTGGTGATCTGCTCCATCGGTCTGACAACCAGACGGACATCTCCTGTTCCGAGCTGGATAGGCTGGCCGACAATGACATTTTCTGTCACACCGCAGAGTTCATCATGCTCATGCGCAATCGATGCATCGAGGAGGTGATTCACCGTCACCTCGAATGCCGCACGCGAAAGGACGCTTTCTTTCTCTCCTGCAATACCGTGGCGGCCGATCTGTTTTACCTCGCCATCCATGCACATCATATCGGCAACGAGCATGATATGACGCACATCAACATTAATACCCTGTTCACGAAGCGTATGGTTTGCTTCATGGATGATAGCATTTCTGGCAGCCTCGATTCCGAGGATGTGAGAAATTTCACTGATATTATTTGTGCGGGTCCGGGTGGTATCCACGCCCTCAACCTCGAATACGTCTTTTAGGTTAGACCCCTCAGTATATAGGATATACTCCCCATGCTCTTTCCTGACGACAACACGCCGGATATCATCGATGCCCTGAACAATGACGTTTCTGACATGCTCGACAAGCTGGAACAGGTTCTGGTAGCTTAGCTGGTCTTTTGGAAGAAAATGGATAACCCCCTCAGGTTCATTTACCTGAAACTCAAAGTCACGGTAATGACGACGTTCACGAATCTTTGCGGGAGCGCGCTCAAGTATCTCTGAAACACTGATCCTCCGCTTATCACAGACCGCCTTGTTCAAGGTGACAATAACCCGCATATTCTCAATATCGGTTGTGATATCACCAAACTCATGGAGTGGTGAGGCTTCAATATCCCATGAGACTTCACGTGCTCTGTCCCGGTTTTCATAGTACCCTTTTTCAAGGTAGATCGTCATCGCCGGTGTTGATGGTTCGCGCCTCGCATCCATGATCTCAATCAAGCGCGGGAGACCGAGCGTAACGTTGATCTCAGCGACACCCGCATAGTGGAAGGTACGCATCGTCATCTGTGTGCCCGGCTCTCCAATCGACTGGGCTGCAATGATCCCCACCGCTTCACAGGGCTCAATCCGGGTCAGTCCATATTCCTGGATAATTTTTTTGAGTATCTCTTCAAACTGCTCGTCAGTGACAGGTGATCCTTTCTCTTCTTTCTTCAGCAGGAGGGAGATTAGCTGGTCATGCGTCTTGACGGGAAGGTGTGCATCATTGATACGAAGAATCCTCTGGAGAATTCGTTCGAAGACGTCCTCTTCCACTTCACGCGCTGAAATCCAGTTGTTAACCAGGGAAACGATAGTTTCAGGGAGCGGATATGAGGCAAGCCTCTCAGGATACTGATCGTTCATATCAGACCTCCTCCTTCAGCACACTTTCAACAATTCCCTTGACATCGACCGGGTCTCCAAACGCACTCTTCGTTGGATCTGTTCCATCCTCGCCATAATTGAACTGGATGATCCGGCCACCTGTGGTTCTGACGGTGCCGTCATAGGCGACCTTCAAATCCTGCAGGGCGTTGATCAGCCTCCTCTGGAGGTATCCGCTCTGTGATGTCCTGACTGCAGTATCTACAAGACCCTCACGTCCACCGATAGCATGGAAGAAGAACTCAGTAGGAGATATGCCGCTTTTATAGGAGTTTCTGATGAAACCATGTGCTGCAGCACCCTGATCATATTTTTTAAAGTGTGGAAGTGTTCTCCCTTCATAGCCACGGATGATACGTTCACCACGAACCGACTGCTGACCAATGCATCCGGCCATCTGAGTCAGGTTCAGCATTGAACCCCGTGCACCGGAGACCGCCATGACAACAGCCGAGTTACTAAGCCCGAGGTGACGGCCAGCAATATCACCGGTCCGGTCTCGTGCTTTTCCGAGCACCTGCATGATCTGCATCTCAAGTGTCTCTTCTGCGGTCCTCCCTGGCATCGGTTCGAGCTGTCCGTTCTGGTAGATACGAATCCTCTTCTCGACATCGATCTCGGCTTCATCCAGCAGATCGCGGATCTGGCCATATTCGGTTCTGCTGAGATCTTCATCATCGATACCAAAAGAGAAGCCAATGAACATGATGCTCTTGATTGAGAGCCGGGTCATATCATCGATATACTGGCGGGCACGTTCAAGCCCCTGCTGACGGATGATCCGGTTCATAATGGCGCCATCGAATGCTCCAACAGATTTCTTGTCTATCGTCCCCGATATTAGATCACCATCGATGATCCTGACATATGCATCCCGTTCACAGTGTTCTTTTTTGCAGTCCGGACAGTTTGTACATGATGTTGCCCGGTAGACCATATTCAGCCCGCGTGGAAGGATTAATGAGAAGACCTGTTTATTGCTCCAGTATGCCACGCCATCGTCAATTTTTCCTGGCTTTGGCAAAAACTCGATATTTGCATTGTTTAAGAGATACATTACCTCGGATTTTGTGAACCATTGCATTCGGTGCGTCAGAAGAAATATCCCTGAGATATGGTCATGGATACCGCCGATGATGGGACCACCAAACCGTGGAGAAAGGATATTCTCCTGGACAGATGCGAGAAGGAGTGCTTCAGCCCGCGCTTCTTCTGTTTGTGGCACATGCAGGTTCATCTCGTCTCCGTCAAAATCGGCGTTATATGGAGGGCAGACTGCAGGGTTCAATCGAAATGTCCGTTCATCCATCAGCTTTATCCGGTGAGACATGATGCTCATCCGGTGGAGCGATGGCTGTCGGTTAAAGAGCACGATATCACCATCACGGAGCTGCCGATCGACGGTCCAGCCGGGCTCAAGCATCGATGCAACCATCTCGCGGTTGTCGAGGAGGCCTGCTCCCCCATGGAGCCGGAGTCTCCTGTTGTCAGGACGGATAACATAGTTTGCACCGCAGGGGTGGCGAAGTGTCGGCCGTTCAGGCCCGACAAGTACCATCGAGCGGAGCTCTTCAATATTTTCCCTGGTCACCCTGATTGGAATTGACATCTCATTGGCAATTGCAAGCGGGACACCGACTTCTGAAACAGAGAGGTTCGGATCAGGTGAGATGACAGTCCGGGCAGAAAAGTTGACACGTTTCCCTGAGAGTGACCCTCTGAAACGCCCGTCCTTCCCCTTCAATCTTTGTGACAGAGTCTTGAGCGGGCGGCCGGATCGATGACGGGCAGGTGGACATCCCGCAACTTCATTATCCATGTATGTTGTCACATGATACTGAAGGAGTTCCCAGAGATCTTCAATAATGAGTTGGGGCGCTCCTGCATCCTGGTTCTCTTTAAACCGTTGGTTAATTCTGATAATGTCAACAAGCTTATGGGTGAGGTCGTCTTCAGAACGCTGACCATTCTCAAGGATGATGGATGGCCGCATGGTAACCGGGGGTACAGACAGGACTGTAAGTATCGTCCATTCAGGACGTGCAACTTCCGCATCAATCCCGAGGATACGGAGATCAGAATCAGGGATCCTCTCAAGCCGCGCCCTGATGTCAGCGGGCGTGAGCTTATGCTCGACTTTCCGTCCGTTCTCCACATATACCTCCATAAATGTGGTGGGCTTTTCGAAGTTCACCTTCAGCTGCTGTTCTTCACAGTATGGACAGATCCGCTCTTTTTTGATATCCTTTTCAGAGACGACCTCGGCAGAGAAGGGATCATCCCCCAATGCAGAGAACTTTTCAATCTCTTGTGGTTCAAGGAGCAGACGACCGCATCCGCGACAGGTAACCCGGAGCAGTTTGCGGATCAGGCGGGTGTAGCCGACGTGTATTACCGGCTTTGCAAGATCAATGTGGCCGAAATGGCCCGGGCAGTCACCAGACTTCTGGCCGCAGGTCCTGCACCGGAGACCGGGATCGATAACACCAAGGTTTGGGTCCATCAGTCCCTTGCTGTATGGAAAGCCATCGTCGTCATAGGTGTCCGGCCAGATGACCTTACATACACTCATTTTTCGGACATCCTTTGGTGAAAGGAGGCCAAAATCTAGTTTTCCAATCCGTTTTGGGCTTGGCATCGTGTGGTCACCTCAGACAATATCCTCAAGCATCAGTCGTGGTGCAATACCCATACTGATCATTTCATCTATCAGAAGTTTGAATGCGTAGCTCATTTCAACCTCATAAATATCAGTTTCTGCTCCACAGGCGAGACAGGAGGTGACTTTTCGCTTGATATCATACATCGCAATCATCCCGCACTGGGCACAGACCCATTCTTTCACAGCATCCGATTCATCAAGGAGCCGCTCTTTTAATGCCATTGCTGCACCATGGCCGATCATGACATCACGCTCCATCTCACCGAACCGAAGACCTCCTTCACGTGCACGCCCTTCGGTCGGCTGACGGGTCAGCACCTGTACCGGTCCGCGGGATCTTGCATGCATCTTTGTAGAGACCATATGGTAGAGCTTCTGGTAGTAGATGACACCAATGTAGATATCGGCTGCAAAACGCCTGCCAGTGATTCCATCGTACATCACTTCTCTGCCGGTATGGGAAAATCCAAGATCATGCAGCTCTTTTCGTAATGTAACTTCTTTTTCTCCACGGAATGGTGTTGCATCGATTCTCCTGCCGGTGAGGGAACCGACTTTCCCGCCGATCATCTCGATCATATGGCCGATGGTCATACGCGACGGGATGGCATGGGGGTTGATAACGAGATCAGGGCTGATTCCTTCAGCGGTAAATGGAAGATTTTCCTGGGGTGCTATCAGGCCAATAATACCCTTCTGTCCATGGCGGGATGAAAACTTATCACCAATCTCGGGCACCCTCAGGTCCCTGGTCCTGACCTTCACAAGACGAGAGGAGTTTTCACCTTCGGTCAGGATGACGGTATCGACGATACCATGTTCATTGCTCCGCATCGTAACTGAAGTATCTCTCCTCTTTTCAACTGCGATCAACTCAGCAGTCGGCTCCTCAAGGAATCGTGGCGGTGATGTCTTTCCGATCAGAACGGATTTTTCTGATACTATCGTTTCGGGACTGATTATTCCGTCTGAATCAAGATTTCTGTAAGCCTCTTCTCCGTGTGACCCGGAGACCTCTTCATCAGGAATCTCAATACGGTCTATCTGACCGCCAGGATATCTCCGCTCTTCACCTTCATATGTCCTGAAAAAGTGAGAGCGGCCAAGTCCACGCTCAATTGAAGCTTTATTGAAAATCAGCGCATCTTCGATATTGTATCCTTCATAACTGAGTATAGCAACTATCAGGTTATACCCCTGGGGGCGCTCTTCTGATCCGATCAGTTCAGCTGCCTGGGTCTTGACGATCGGTTTCTGTCCATAATGAAGCATATGGCCACGCGTATCCGGCCTGAGCTTCATGTTCGACTGGGCAAAACCGAGTGCCTGCTTGACCATTCCCGCGCCCATGGTAACACGCGGAGACGCATTATGCTCCGGGAAGGGAACATGCGCCGCCCCGATTCCGAGTATCAATTGAGGATCAATCTCCATATGTGTGTGTTCGCTTGTGATCTCGTCCTGATTAACAGCGATATAGAGATCATCCTCTTCTTCTGCATCGACATATTCGATTTTTCCCTTGATCACCATATCCTCAAATGAATACTCCCCGGATCGGATCTTTTCGATATCCTCATCAGTGATAATAGCTTTTCCCTGGTCAAGAATGATTAACGGTCTCCTTGCACGGCCACGATCGGTGTTGATAACAATCTCGTTGCTGTACTCTTTGAATGAGACATTGATCTCAGAAGAGATCTGACGGATTCTCCTGAGATGGCGGATCCGATCTGCAAGTGCCTGTGCATCATCGACAACGCCGATGAGAGCACCATCAACAAAAACCCTTCCTTTGGTGATCATCGTAATTCACCCCCAAGTGCTTCGACACCAATACCAAAGAGTACATCTTTGATATCATCTTTGCCCTCAAAACCTTTGCTCACTTCAACAAGCTGGGCAAAATTCTTAACAAGACCACAGTTTGGACCTTCCGGTGTCTCTGAAGGGCAGATTCTTCCCCATTGGGTGGGATGGAGATCACGTGCTTCAAAATGGGGCTGTGAACGGGAGAGTGGGGATATGACCCGGCGAAGGTGGGATATGACCGACATATGGTCGACACGGTCGAGGAGCTGGGACACACCTGTCCTTCCTCCAACCCAGTTGCCCGTGGCAAGGGGGTGAAGAAGCCGCTCGGTCAGGACATCAGCCCTGACTGCTGTCTGGATGGAGAGGTCGCGGTGGCGCATGCTTGCACGTTCGAGCTGGTATTTCACATCCCGGGTCAGGCGGTTGAGCGAGATCCGGAAGAGGTCCTCCATCAGATCCCCGGCAAGCTTCAGCCTTTTATTTGCGTAATGATCCTTGTCATCGATTTTCCTCTTCTTCAATGCCAGGTGGAAACAGGCCTCTGCCATACGGCCGAGGAAATGGGCTTTGGCAAGCCTGACATTCTTAAGCATCTCAGCATGGCCGGGATCGCCTTCTTTGAGGGATGGTTTTATGAGATAGTTTAAGTGGGGAAGAAGATAATTGTCAAGGACGAACTCAGCCCGTTTCCTCTGGTACTCTTTTGTCTGGTTCGGAGCCAGTTTCTTGCCGACATACATAACCCCCTCCTCAGCCGAACTGCATTCAGCCGCTTCAAGGTTCTGCATCATGTAGGTGAGAATATCTTCATCTAAGGAGACCGCAGCTACAATATCTGAATCCGTATCAAGCCCAAGAGCCATCATGAGATCGGCGAATCTCAGGTTACCGGCAACTGAGGGAAACGAGACGTCCAGGAGGTTCTTCTTGTTCTTTTCAACAACAACGAGAGCGCGGTAGCCCCGGTATTGCGAGAAAACCTTAGAGACGTGAATCTGTTCATTATAGCGTTCGGTATATTCTGTCATGATCTTGTTGGACGCAAGGTCCTCAAGCGTCATCAATACCCGCTCGGTTCCGTTGACGATGAAGTACCCGCCTGAGTCGAGGCGGTCTTCTCCCCGCAAAACCTTATCCTCTTCAGAAAGGTCATAGAGGTTGCAGGCAGTTGATCCGATCATGACCGGGAGCTGGCCGATTGTCGTTTCAATCGGGTCAAAACGTTCTTCTCCCTGGCAGAGGGTCATCTCCAGGATCATGGGGGCTGCATAGTTAAGGTTACGGAGCCGCGCTTCTGTTGGAAAGAGCTCGCTCTGTGATCCGTCGGCTTCCCTGACGATTGGTTTTTCAACACGGATATTTCCAAGTTCAACCCATACTGGCTCGTTATTCTTTCCCCGATGTTCAATATCCGTTTCGATTACGCGCTGTTCATTGACGACCTTTTGAAGATTGAATTCTAAAAAGTTATTGTAGGATTCGAACTGATGTCGCGCCACATGATTTTTTGAAAAATATGCCTGCGATAATACGCTTCTGTCAATCAGATTTATCATCTCCGATTATTTCTTGGGTCTTCTCACGACAAGACGATACACATCGGCTTCACCCGCAGTATGGCTTTTGCGGGTGATACGAATGACATTTCCTGGAACTGCTTCGATAGATTTAACAACCGGGTCGTCATGATATACTTTAGGCAACTGCTCCATCGTGAGGTTATAATCATAGAGAAGTGTGCGCAACCCGTCATCATCCATGATCTGATGCTTTGGCACCATATCATGCATCAGAACATTTAACCTGGTGCCCATAATTGCCCCTTTTTAAATAGTGTTGAATACGATTGATTGTTCAGAGATCTCTACACTAAAAGCCACAGTTTTGACCGTGGAAACGGGCCCGGAGGGATTTGAACCCCCGGCCACCTGGTTAAAAGCCAGGCGCTCTACCTAACTGAGCTACGGACCCACCTGCCAATGAAACCTAGCATAAATAGAAAGCTGGATTCACATATATAAGTTATGATTCACGCAGTCCTTCTCCACACCAATTCACCTCCCTGTGTAATACCGACACCGGTTGTGAAGAGATGGATGCACCTTAGAAAAAATAAACCGCAATCCTTTTTGTAATCTGGATCATAAATGATATGAGTTTTGTCAATGGTGGCATGGTTATGAGCGATTACGATCATCTCAGCCCCACGATGCGAGTGGTCATGCAGGTCATCGCGCGGTGTACTATCTTCATTTATGCGTTAATCGCAGCTCTTTTGATTATCATCGCCCTGCTGACGTTTTTTGACGCAGTCTATCTGATACTCCATATTTTCACATACGATAACTTCATCGATGGAATTATCGAAGTGCTCAATGTCCTCCTTCTCACGATCATTGTTGTTGAGGTCCTTGAAACCGTCATCGGGTATTTCCGGACAAGCAGGATCATGGTCAGGCCAATTTTGATCGCCGGGTTGACGGCGATGGTACGAAAGGTGCTTATTCTGACCGCTGATGATCTGGACTTACGTATACTCATCGGAATCGCAGGAATTATTGCAGTCCTGACACTGGCAATATATTATATTGGTAAAACCGAAATCGAAACAGCTGCACAATAACCTATGAAATTGGTCAAACCATAGATGAATGAACAGGTGCAGGTTCAGCCTATGCATGGAAATGTTCAATCTTCTCGACGTTTTCCCGCCTGTGATCCAAGAGATAATCGGCGTTCTTCAGGATTCATATGAGCCATTTGTTTACGATAATAGCAGCAGAAAGCCCACGACTCTAGTCGTGGGATGAATGCGTCAATGCTGAACCACAAACAATATCGATTGTCCGCGCATATACTTATATAGATGGCAAAAGAACGGTGGACGCACTCAGATACAACGGTATACAACATCGGATACCATCTCATATGGTGTCCGAAATACCGCCGTAAAGTGCTCACATCCCCAGTTTCAGAACGATTAAGTATTCTTC
>QZAC01000034.1 GCA_003838065.1 Methanocalculus sp. MSAO_Arc2 | reverse complement strand
GAATGCGTGAACAATCTGAACTTTTTATCCTCTCACTACTGACGAGAACCTTTTTGAATGAACGAAGGAACAGCGGTTTTGGTCTGGATGATGGCGAGCCCGCAGATCAGATCCTGATTGCTATTGAGGAGGCACAGCGGGTGCTTGGCCCCGGCAGAGGTACAGCTGTCTTTCGCGAATGTGCAATGGAAGGCAGAAAGTTTGGGATTGGCCTCTGCGTGATCACCCAGCAGCCGAAGAATATCGATCCCAGGATCCTCGCCCAGATCAACACCTATGTCGTCCTGGGCCTCTCTGACAGGTCAGATCGGGCAATGATTGCTTCAAGCGCAAAACAGGACTTAAGTCCCCTTGACGGGGAGATCCAGACGCTTGAACGGGGAGAGGCAGTGATCAGCACGCTCTCTGTTCCATTCCCGATAAGCTGCCGGATCCATGCCTTTGATCGATATATCAAAGACCTATCGGCAAAGAAGAGCGATTCGATACGGAAAGGCTTACAAAATAGGTTCTAGGATTACTTTTTTTTCTTCTCTTTCTTCTCACTTTCCACTGGTTTTTGAACGGTTTTTCGCCTGATGGAAACGCAGTTAATAACCGGATCCCCGGTAATGATATATCGTTTCATGATCTGGCCAAGAACTTCCACCACATCATCTTTGTTGACATCTTCCTGGGGAGACGTAAACATCTTCACCGATACTTCGCCGGTACGGTCCCCGATAAGGTACTGGGGTCGGTTCAGGAATTTGAAATAAACCCGCTCAACAACACCTTCGAATCGGACTGGTTTTCCCATCAGCTTCTCATTGATCTCATTTGCCCGCACCTTCCTAGCCTCAGCTTCGTACACTGGTTGAAGATTTCTGTACTGGCTCTGGCTCATGTAATTCATTGCGATTGGAATAGTAGCGATGAGAATCACTGTCGGGATGCCCCAGAGAAGCATTCTCCAGTCCCGCGTGTGATAAACCGAGAAGAAAAGAATTGCGGTGAAGAAAAGGAAGACGCCCAGATGGACGATCGAAAGCTTCACCGGGATGTTTCTTATCTTCATGTGTTGATGCTTCCAGTACTTACTTCAGCGCAGCTATCTCTTTGCGGAATGCAACCCAGTAGATAATAGCAACGAAGAAAATTGCTCCGATCATATTGCCGATAGTAACCAATATGATGTTGTTTGTCCACATGGTGACCCAGTTGAGCTGCACGGCATTGTTTGCAAATACTGCCATTTGTTCAGGGCTTGCATATGCCTGTGTGAAGACAGCCGCTGGCAGGAAGTAGATATTTGCGATACTGTGTTCCAGACCGCTGGATACGAAAGCCATGATCGGGAACCAGATACCGGCGATCTTGCCGATAGCGTCATCTGCACAGATACCAAGG
>QZAC01000033.1 GCA_003838065.1 Methanocalculus sp. MSAO_Arc2 | reverse complement strand
TGATACCTATAATGACCGTATCCAGAAGTTCACCCCAGATGGAACCTTCATTACGAAATGGGGGAGTTATGGCACAGGCGACGGGCAGTTTGATTATCCATTTGGCATTGCGGTTGATGCTGCCGGCAATGTCTATGTGGCTGATACCTATAATGACCGTATCCAGAAGTTCACCCCAGATGGCACCTTCATCACGAAATGGGGGATAGAAGGATCAGGCGATGGGCAGTTCAACTTGCCAGACGGTATTGCGGTCGATTCCGCCGGCAATGTCTATGTGGCTGATACCTGGAATGACCGTATCCAGAAGTTCACCCCAGATGGCTCCTTCATCACGAAATGGGGGAGTTATGGCACAGGCGACGGGCAGTTCGATTGGCCAGTGGGCGTTGCAGTTGATGCCGCCAGCAATGTCTATGTCGCTGATGTTGGGAATCATCGTATCCAGAAGTTTGGCCCTGTCGATGCTCCTCCAGCTCCAGGTACACCATATTTCTCGCCCCATATCACCCACACCCCGGCTGTCGTTCATCCGGGAGTTTCCTTTGACGTCATATGGACGGTAACAAACACCGGGGACGGGACAGATACACAGGAGCTCGAGTTGGTGACGATATTTGCGGGACATCTCTCCCCAATTATGGTCGAAACCGTCACCCTTGTTCCCGGGGAATCCTGGTCTCATACAGACACACGCTTCGGTGTGGAAGGTCTCTATGAGTTCACATTGACAACGGATGACGATGTGTTTGAATACTCTGTCCATGTGACCGGTGAGCCAGCACCTCCACCCCCACCACCTTCAGATGAGTACGAATTTATCACGAAATGGGGAAGTTATGGCACAGGCGACATGCAGTTCAATATGCCACACTTCATTGCGGTCGATGCTGCCGGGAATGTCTATGTGGCTGACTGGGGAAATAATCGTATCCAGAAGTTCACGGGTGCCGGCACCCTCATCACGAAATGGGGAAGTTATGGCACAGGCAATGGGCAGTTTAATTATCCAGTCGGCATTGCGGTAGATTCCGCCGGGAATGTCTATGTCGCTGATACCTCGAATAACCGTATCCAGAAGTTTACGAGTGACGGCACCTTCATCACGAAATGGGGGAGTTATGGCACAGGCGACGGGCAGTTCGATTACCCATTTGGCATTGCGGTTGATGCTGCCGGGAATGTCTATGTCGCTGATACCTCGAATGACCGTATCCAGAAGTTTACGGGTGCCGGCACCTTCATCACGAAATGGGGGATAGCAGGATCAGGCGACGGGCAATTCGCTTCGCCAACGGGCATTGCGGTAGATTCAGTCGGGAACGTCTATGTAGCTGATACCTGGAATCACCGTATCCAGAAGTTTACGGGTGCCGGCACCTTCATCACGAAATGGGGGAGTTATGGCACAGGCAACGGGTATTTTAATGGACCAGCGGGCATTGCGGTGGATGCCACGGGATATGTCTATGTCGCTGATCTGAATAATCATCGTATCCAGAAGTTTAGACCTGCAACACCAATTCCTCCGGTTGTCCCCACAGCAGCGTTCAGTGCGTCCCCCACCACCGGTACAGCTCCATTAACGGTGCAGTTCACTGATCAATCCTCGAACACTCCAACTTCATGGAGATGGGAGTATAGCTCCGGCGGCTCGGCTTGGACACAGTTCTCTACATCTCAACATCCATCCCACCATTTTACCTCTCCCGGCTCCTACTCGATCCGGCTTACGGTAACCAACGATGGCGGGAGCAATACCGTAACAAAGAGTAATTATATTGTTGTAACTTCTCCCCCAACACCTACACCAACCCCGACACCTTTACCTGCTCCTATAGCGGCGTTCACCGCGTCACCCACGACCGGCACAGCTCCACTCAC
>QZAC01000032.1 GCA_003838065.1 Methanocalculus sp. MSAO_Arc2 | reverse complement strand
GGGTGAAAACAATCGTCAGGCGATCGGGCAGGCCGATTCTCATTGAGGTCCTCTCTGATCGTATCCACTACTGGGTTGCCAAGATCGATCTTGCCGCACTCGACAGCCAGGACCGCCCCATCGAGAACCCGACGGTCCAGATCGATGTCGAGAGTGCGCACCGGTTTAAAATCTCCTATACCGGCCGCGACGGGGAAGAGGTCTACCCCCCGATCCTCCATTGTTCTCCAACCGGATCCATTGAGCGGGTCATCTGTGCGATGCTCGAGGGAACTGCCCGAATGCCTGTTCCGTCACTGCCAGTCTGGCTCGCCCCGACACAGGTCCGTGTTCTTCCGGTTGCAGAACGTCATCTCCCCTATGCGCAGGGTGTTGTTGAACGGTTGAATGCAGCGTCTGTCAGAACTGACCTTGACGACCGGGAAGAGTCAGTGGGCAAAAAGATCCGAAATGCCGGTATGGACTGGGTGCCTTTTGTTGTGGTTATCGGGGACCAGGAGGAGGGCTCCGGGTTCCTGACGGTCACGATCCGATCACAATCCGAGCCAAAAAAACCATTCAAAGAGCAGATGACTGAGGAAGCCCTTGCAGACCGTGTCAGATCCCTGACGCAGATGATGCCGCACCGGCCGCTCTACACCCCGCGCCTCCTCTCAAAGAAGCCCCGGTATATCTGAACACCCCCATTGTTCCATGGCAAAAACGGTCTCCTGTGTCGCCTGCAGCTCGTATGAGATGTCTGAGGTCAAACGTTCGGTCCGGCAGGCACTCGATCTCCTGGGCGGGCCCGGCTCGTTTGTCCGGCCGGACATGACGGTCTTTGTCAAGCCCAATCTCCTTGCCGGAGTTGATCCGGCACGATCCGTGACAACGCACCCGGAGGTTGTTGCTGCGGTTGCACGGCTGCTTACAGGGTACGGGTGCCGGGTGGTCATCGGTGACAGCCCGGGTGCAGGCACCCGGTATACGCCTGCATCGCTTAAGCGGATATACCGGCGCTGTGGGATCGCACCACATGGAGAAATCCCCGGTGTCATCCTCAATGATGATATCTCCCATACGACCATCCCATCACCTGATGGCCAGGTGGTGAAGCGGTTTCTTATTATCCGCCCGGCAGTCGAGGCAGATTTGATCGTCTCCATCTCAAAGCCAAAGACCCACCTCCTGACCACCTATACCGGTGCGGTCAAGAATCTCTTCGGCCTTGTCCCCGGCCATGAGAAATCCCTCTTCCACTCCCGTTTCCCGGATGCAGAGGGCTTTTCCCGGATGCTTGTCGACCTCACCCTCGCGGTTCCACCGGTTCTCCACGTGATGGATGCGGTCTGGGGGATGGAAGGAAATGGCCCGATGTCGGGTGAGCCCCGGTATGTGGGGCGTATCCTTGCGTCATGGGATCCTTTTGCACTCGATCTCGTCGCCTGTCGTGCAATCGGCATTCCAGAGGATCTGGTCCCTGTATTGAGCATTGCGCGGGATCGACGTCTCCTCACCGATGACCCCCTGGTGCCGGGTGATGGGTTCGATCCACTGGAGAATGGCCCGTTTCTGCTGCCCGATACCATACGGCCTGCCGGCCTCAGGATGAAGATCACCCGGAAGCTGCTTGCCCATCTCCAGAAGAGCGGACGGGTGTTCATACCACGTCCCGCGGTGGTGTCGTCTGCCTGCATCCGGTGCGGCGCATGTGTTGAGATCTGCCCGGTAGAGGCGATCTCGCTTGCTGATGGGTCAGCTGCAATCGATCGCTCTCTATGCATACGGTGCTACTGCTGCCATGAGTCCTGTGAAGCTGCTGCGATTGCAATTGCCAGGGGTCTTTTCCCCGGGATCACCCGGCGCCAGCGGCAGTAGTTATATGCTCGCGGGCGAAACGGTACTGGATGGTTTTGCTGACAGTCGACATCGGCGGGCGTCCGGGCCGCGACTGCCGGGGGTATTGTGAATATTGTTATTTTAAGCATACACAAAACCGCACTATCCCGCCCTTTGGCTGCAGGTACTGCCTTCCGTTTTCGAAAGGATGCGACTTCTGCACCCGTGGGGTGAAAGAAGAATATTCCGGGTTCCATCCTCTCCGCGATATTGCCGATACCGTGCTTGCCGATATCCAGGCTATCCAGGGGGATATTACCCGTGTAACCATCAGCGGCGGGGGAGATCCCAGCTGTTACCCTGAGTTTGCTGATCTCATTGAACTGCTCGCAAGCCTTGAAGCCCCGCTCCATATCGGGTATACGAGTGGGAAAGGTTTTGATGATCCGGCAATTGCAGATACCCTCATCGACTGCGGCCTCTCTGAGATATCATTTACGGTCTTTGCATCTGATCCAAAACTTCGGCGGGCCTATATGCATGATTGGTCCCCTGAGGTCTCGCTTCGTGTACTGGAGCGGCTTGCAGAGGAGATCGATGTGTATGCAGCTTCTGTTATCCTCCCGGGGGTAAATGACGGCCTGGTTCTGGAAGAGACCTGCCGGTGGCTTGAGGAGCGGGGAGTGAAGGGGCATATCCTGATGCGGTTTGCAAATACATATGACCAGGGTTTGATCCTTGGCAATGCACCGATTATCCCTGATCAGGTGGTCCAGACGGTCGAATCGTTTGCTGATATGGTCAGATCAGCTGCATCACACTCTTCCATGAAGGTCTCGGGCACCCCGCTCTTTGACCCGGAGTTTGACTCTCCGTTTGCCATTATTCATGAGCCCGATCTCCTCACCCGCCTGCCCCGGATAGAGGGATCGGCCACCATCATCACGGGGAGCGTTGCCGCACCGTTCATCCGGGAGGTCCTCTCGTCATGCGGCGGCAGTGATGTGGTCGCTGTTTCAAAGGAGATTGCCTGCCTGATCACAACAGATGATCTAAAACACCTTGATCTGGACCATATCAGCGATACCGTGATTATTCCGGGCCGGTCTTTTGTCTTTGTCCCGGAGGCCGAGTCGATCCTCTCCCGGGACGGGAGGAGCAGGCGGGTGGTCCGGGGACCGGAAACCCTGACGGCAGATGGCGAGACCAGTATGGGAATGACCCGAACCGGCGTGCTTGAGATGGAACTCTCAGGGTTTTCCGAATTAATCAGGCTGATTAACCTCTATGGACGCACATGACTCCGCTTGAAGAGGCGATCGGCCATACCTTTTCTGACCGCACCCTCCTTGCCCGCGCCCTCACGCGTTTGGCATATGCCCATGAACAGGGCCTGCCCGGGGACTGCCATATGGATGCCCTGGCGGTTCTTGGAGATGCCGCGATCGAACTTGCTGTCATTCTGGAAATTGTTGAAGCTGGCTGGTCTGATAAAGGGGTGATCACGAAGAAAAAGATCAGCCTGGTGAACATGCTCAGGCTCCGTACAGCAGCTGAATCTCTAGATCTTGTACAATATGTCCGGTGGGGAAAAGGTGAGGAGGCACAGGAGATCTGGCAGTCCGGCCGGGTGCTTGCCGAATGTTTCGAAGCGTTGATCGGCGCTCTCTACCTGGATTGTGGAATGGCTGCTGTGAAAACTCTGCTCATTTCTTCCGGATTCGCAGTTATTACAAAAGATTAAAGTAAACCTGTTCAAGATTTCAATGTAACTGTGTGACATGTGCTGGCTGCAGAAGAGGGAGTCTGGATTATGATCGGACGTATGGTGACGGTTGGAACCGAGATCGCCGGTATCACCTGCCGGGGTGGCCGGAAGGTCAATGAAGATTCATATACAATAATATCCCTCCCGGATGGGTACCTGATCGCGGTGGCTGATGGGATCGGGGGCCAGCGTAAAGGCGATCTGGCATCTTCGCTTGCCATATCCACCCTCAGAGATTTTTTTTCCGAGCAGTACACCGGCGGGATCAGAACCGATCAGTGTCACGAAATGCTCAGGGATGGTTTTTCTGCAGCTGACCGTGCGGTGCGGTCGATGGCTGTCGGGGATGCAAAAGGCATGGGTACCACCCTTGTTGCAGCGGTTATCAGGAAAAGAACTGCGATACTCGCACATATCGGCGATTCCCGTGCATACCACCTCTCCGGCAGGATCGTTTCTGTCACCCATGACCATTCTCTTGTCAGCGATTTGGTGAAAAAAGGCATCCTTGACCCCTGCGAAGTCCCGCATCATCCGCTCCGGAGCTACATCACCCACAGTATTGGTGGCGATTTTCTTGTGGATTCAAAGATTATCACCTTTCATCCAGGTGACGTCATCCTCCTGGCAACAGATGGATTTTACGAGTACCTTGATGAGGATATGCTCGTCTGCGAGTCGCTCCACCAGAGCCCGGCAGAAATCCTTGGCCTGATGATGCGCCATGTCCTCCTGGTTACACGGGACAATGCAACTGC
>QZAC01000031.1 GCA_003838065.1 Methanocalculus sp. MSAO_Arc2 | reverse complement strand
TGAGATCATCGTCCTGACAGGAATTCGGAGGAGCGGAAAATCAACGCTTCTGAAACAGGAGATGGAGCACCTTGCAAAGAGCAGAGATAAGAAAGAGCTTCTGTATATCAATTTTGAAGATCCCAGACTCTCCGAAGATGCAGATCCGGATACCCTTGATCTTCTTCTTGAGACGTACAGGGAAGCGATCAACCCTGACGGCGAGATCTTCCTCTTCCTTGACGAAGTGCAATATGTAGACCGCTGGGAGAAGTGGGTTCGAACTGCTCATGATCTGAAGAGGGCGACGATCTATATCACCGGATCCTCTTCAAAGCTCCTCTCCGGCGAGGTGGCATCATCGATCAGCGGAAGATATCTTCAGGTTACTGTCTATCCTCTCAGATTTTTGGAATTCCTCTCTTTCAATGGCCTTGAATGCCAAAATATCGCCGATTACTCAGCAAAAAGAAGGGAGATAAATCAGCTTTTTTCTGATTATCTCAGATATGGCGGTTTTCCGAAGATCGTCCTTGTTGACTGGGATCTGAAAAAGGAAGAGATTCTCTCATACTTCAACACAATCCTGCTGCATGATATTCTGGCACGATATGGCCTGAGAAACTATGATATGCTGAAGAAACTCGTTGAATACATCCTGACAAATGATACGAAACAGAACAGCGTTCACAGTATCAGCAAGGCGCTTTCGTACAACTATGCCACTGTATCCGATTATATCGCGTACCTCAAAGCAACGTACATGATAGCAGAGCTCCGGAACTATGATTACTCCCTGAAGAAACAGCTGAGAAGTGATATTAAATACTATTGTATCGACACCGGATTTGTCAATGCCGTCTCGTTCCTCTTCTCCGAGAATATCGGCAGGTTATACGAGAACATCGTCTTCAATGAATTCATCCGCCGGGGGCAGGGAACGGGCCTTTTCTATCTCAATGAAGGTGGGCAGGGCGGGGTTGAATGTGATTTTATCATACAGGAGAAGGGCCGGATAACCGCTCTCTATCAGGTCTGCTATGAGCTGCATGATCGGAATATGGACCGGGAGATTGCCGGGCTCATCATGGCCTGTAAAAAGTTCAGCCTGCCAGGGGGAACGATCATCACCGAACACCAGCAGAAGACGATTGAAGTGGACGGGTTCAAAATTGAGGTAGTTCCCATAACTGCGTTTCTGGTGGGTTTTGATTGAAAGAGGTTGTAGTTCAAACAACGGAACATGTTCTTTACGTTCGTTCGTGCCACTGTGGTAACCATAACTGTTGCAGCATGAAATACACGATTAATGACTGCAAAAGACCGTTCAACAAGTCCTCTAACCCAAATGATCGCTTTATTTCTTCTTTTTTGACGAGGGGTGAGAGATTTTCCGCGGACTCGCCGATCCATCGTTTTGTTCATGGATGCCTAAGACTCCGTGTTCCTAAGCCAATTCAGGGTCATCTTTATTATACATATTATGAACCTCCAAAAGAAAAAGAACTCAAATAACCGTTTGATTACAATACACCAACCAGCCAACCGCCCTCAACGTGCAGACGAAGCCTACGAAATAAACCGTTCGCATAACCACACCGAGCTCGCCGGGACGATCCTTGCAGAATATAACAATCTCAGAGAGGACATGGCAAGCCTTGACCGGCT
>QZAC01000232.1 GCA_003838065.1 Methanocalculus sp. MSAO_Arc2 | reverse complement strand
GACAGCTCCCCAGCTGATTTTGTGGATAAAAGCAGCCATTGGAGCGAGCATTGCATCGCCTGTAAACAGTTCAGCACCCGTAAGGACGGTGATAATAAGACCGACAGGGAACACAGCTCCTGTAATGAGCTGGCCGAACCCCGGGCTGATAGCGGCAGCTACACCAGTACTACACATTGTAGCCAGTCCGCCACCCATGGCGATGTATGCCCCGGACATGAAACCACGAAGGATCATATTCCAGGCAGGGAGGCTCGTCTTATACTTGCCTGCATCTCCTGCCTTGGCAACTATCTGCACTGGAGGATGAAATACCATATTTTTTACACACCTCTTTTCTTTAGTCCCACCTATCACCGGAAAGTATTCATTACTTCGGAGTAGGCATAGTAGATGATTTTAAATGGCAATATTTATTGATTTCTAAATAGTTTCTGGTAACATGATTATTCGCTCTGCTAAGAATGAACATAATGAGTTAATTTAATATGTATGTTTGAAAAAACCTGAAAAAAATAACCATTTTGTTTATAATTGCCCATCTGAACCCACCAGTTTTCCCCATAAAACCTCATCTTCCCCATTGCTTCAGAGTGACGCGCAGATTGCCCCTCTCTGAACCAGAGATTATCTGGTCATATGCCCAACAGCTATAATGGTGAAAATTCCTTGGCACGGCACAGGATGATCCCCCCCTTCCTCTCTGAGATGGTTGTCTCTGTACTTACTCTCTTTGATGGCGTTGTTTTTGATGATATCCATGTATACTGCGGTCAATGCGGGGATCAGGTCCGCCGGCATGACATCAAACGTAAACGCTTTGCTATCCTGCTTGAGTATGGCCAGCCCCGTCCGCTCCTCGTCGGTGTTGCCCGGTACCGGTGCAGGGGGTGCGGCAGGCTCTGGTATGCTGATGAACCCTTCTATCATAAAACCCGCCATGGAGTGCCTGTTGTTGATCTGGTAATTGCACTCTCACAGAAGTATCCGTATCATCGCACCGCACAGATACTTGAAGGCATGGGCGTCCTCCTGGACAGGGGAACCGTGCGGGCATATGCGCGTGCAAAGGAACGTTTCCCGCAGTCTGGCTTCACCGAGATGTACGGGTTCCCGGTACCCTATCGAATAATAGCTCTTTCAGAGTTCATTGCCCAGGACCGCCCCGTCGTAGGGGCAGAACTTCTCGCTGCCCTTGGCCTCCCAGCCGCAGAGCGGACATCTCTTTCCTCCTTTTCCCCTGGAAAACAGAAAGGGGATGAAGAGGAGCAGGAAGAAGAGAGGATATCCAAGGATAAATGATATGATTGTAATGCCAAGTGATCCGGCGAGGAGGAGAAAAGTGATCAGATGCCGTTCCGTAACGCCACCTCCCGGACAGCATATGCAGGCAGGGCATCGGCATACCTGCCGAGTCTGGAAAAGAGATCGATCCCGCCAAAGGTCCTGTGCACGAGTCTCGATCCAATCCCGGCTGCAAGTATCCTGTTGTTCCCAAAAGACGTAACTGATCGCTCTATCTGGTTTCGTTGCACCTCCCAGAATGCCTCTGCGATGGCAACAGCTCCTGCTTCGCCGATCTCGTCGAGATCGGCACAGACCAAACGTGCTAGCCGGGAGAGGCTTTGCTCCCGCGTCACCTTTTTCCCGTCAGGGGTGGGTACGGTATACTCCTGCTCGGTGATATGGCCAAGGACAAGGTGGACGTCACCTGCCGAGGCGAAGTACTCGGTTGCAAGGGGTGTTGGGACCGACTCGATCCTGACAGATGCAACAAGTGAAGCGACCGGTGTTCTGAGTAACCCGGAGTAGTGGAGAAGCCCTCCTCTCAGCCGGGAGAGATCGGTATGGCCGAGGAGTCTTTCAAACGGTGTGAGTGGGATAATATCTGCAGTCGTGCTCCCAAAATCAAGCAGGATCTCATCTGGGTATTGGTCTCTGAGGAAATCGGCTGAGGCCAGCCAGTTGGCAGCAGCGAGTGCAGGTGCCGCATCGGTGTGGAACAGACCATCAGTTCCATAGAAACGCGCATCTGGCAGGAGTTCTTTGACCGACCTGACAATGAACCTGATCCCCTCCATTTTATTGTGGAAACAGTCGGCAAGCTCTCCACTCATAACCACAGCCGCCTCCCCTTCATACCCGGAGAGGATCTCACCAATTGCCGCTTCCTTCCAGAGCGGGCAGTAATGAATGCGTACTTCATCATCTGCTACAATCTTGGTATGTGCTCCGCCGATATCGATCCCGATCATTGTCGTTTGATCCTCCCCTGCGTATCAAAGGAGACCGATCCGCCCAGGTGAACTGGCGGCATCTCCAGCCCCTCCGATGCCCGGATCAGAAGGTCGGCGATCTCCTCCTCCATCACTTCGGCTATACCGATGATGCTTGTTGTGATCCTGGGATTGACATCGACAACAACGATCCGATCCCCTACAACCATATCGACTCCGATGTATCCCTGGCACCCAAGTATCTTCACCACTTTTTGTGCAATATCTGTGATCTCTTCTGCCCGCGGATGGTCAACCGGGGTCTCACCGCCCAGATAGTGGATTTTTCCGTTTGAAACATTGATTATCTGACGGTTGATTGCGAGGACGAGCGGCGGGGCGCCGCTAAACCAGAGGCAGGCTTCCCCGACCACGCGCGAGGCGATGACAGATACCGACAGGTG
>QZAC01000231.1 GCA_003838065.1 Methanocalculus sp. MSAO_Arc2 | reverse complement strand
CAGCAGGTCTGCACGCTCCTTGACTCTGCCGGATATGGAAGAGTGATCGTTTTCGATCTGACAAGACCGGATATCGGCGTCCCTGTTGTCAGGGTGGTAGTCCCTGGTCTTGAAGTATATGCAATGGATCAGGACCGTTTAGGGGATCGGTGCAAACATGCAAGGCGCAGTCGTCTATCTCGGTCCAAGTCTTCCTCATGAAGAAGCCAGGGCGCTCTGCCCTGCTGCCACCGTCCTTCCTCCCATCCGGCGTGGAGATCTGGTCAGGATCATCGATTCTGATGTTTCTATCGTCTGTATTATCGATGGGTACTTTCACCAGGATGCAGCTGTCGGGCACCGTGAGATCCTCTCTGTTATCAGATCAGGTAAACAGGTACTCGGAGCATCGAGTATGGGGGCGCTCAGGGCAGCAGAACTCGATACCCTCGGGATGGAGGGGGTTGGAACGATCTATTCGCTCTATCGCAATGGGACACTTATCTCAGATGACGAGGTTGCATTGATCTTTGACCCGGAGACCTTTTCCCCGCTCTCTGAGCCGCTTGTCAATATCAGGTGCACACTCAGGCATGCACAAAAATCAGGCGTCATTACAGGTGCTGAGGAGGCTCTCTTTCTCCGGATAGCAGAATCTCTTTTTTATCCTGAACGCACATACGAGCGTATTATCAGGGAGGTTGGTGGTGACCCTGGAGAACGCCTCAGGTCGTGTATAGCTCACTCTACCGTGGACCGCAAACGGCTTGATGCGATCATGGCGCTTGAACGGTTAAACGACCTCCTTGATGCGGCGGCCACTGCGTGATGCTATCAGTTATATATAACAACAGTACACCACGAACTGCTTGCAGAAGCACTCCCATATGAACCACTCCGGGTGATTGTATGATAACTCTACAGGAATATCTTAAAGAGAAGGGTTGTGAAGAAGAACTTGCCCGTCTCATACACCTGATCGCAGATCAGGCCGGTCCCATACGCGCTGCGTTTCTCTCAAACCAGCAGTATGCAACATCGCTTAATGTCTCTGGTGAACTACAGACCGAGCTTGATGCCTGGTCTGATGCCCACCTGATAAAAATCTTTTCTGCATGTGGTCTTGTCTCCCTGATCGCTTCAGAAGAACAGGATGAGGTGGTCGAATGCGAACAGAGCCCTGACGGCTACACGGTTGTGATGGATCCCCTTGATGGCTCATCGCTGATTGCTGTGAACCTTGCAGTCGGTACAATCGTTGGGATTTATGAAGGAGGAGGCCCGGTGCTCCGTAAGGGAAAAGAGATGAGGGCGGCATTGTATCTCCTGTATGGACCAATGACGACGCTGACCCTCTCGGTTGGCTCAGGTGTTGCGATCTTTGCCCTCACAGAAGACGGTCGATATCTCCTGATGAAAGACAGCGTCAGGATGCCTGAGGGGAACCTGTATGGAAGCGGGGGCGAGCGGCCGAAATGGACCATGAAGCATGCCTCGTTCATTGCAGAAATTGAAGACGCCGGGGGGAAATGCCGGTATTCGGGATCGTTTGTCGCCGACTTCCACCAGATCCTGAAATATGGTGGGCTGTATGCCTATCCCGGGGCTGTAGGAAAGCCCGAAGGAAAACTACGTCTGCTCTTTGAAGCACAGCCGATTGGCTTTATCGCATCACAGGCCGGAGGCAGAATCAGCAATGGACAATCTGATATCCTTGATATTATTCCGGAAAAAGTACACCAGAAGACCCCGATTTATGTTGGGAGCAGGGGGTTAATCGAGCGTCTCGAGGCGATGCCGGAGCAGGATAGCTGATATGAAACGATCAGATCAATTATTCTGCACCCTTATTTCAGCCCGGCCTGGTGGGTTTCCCACGGGCCACCGGGTCCATCCCGGTATGCTTGAGATCGCGTCACGACTCCTGAAGAAAGAAGAAGGTACAACGCTCATCGACTCGTTTGTCTTCCGGTGTGGCGATGCAGCCTCCTTTCTTCTGACCCACCGCGGGATTGACGGGATTGATACCTGTATCTCCCATGTCCTTGATGCATGCAGACAGTATCTGGGGACTATCAGGATCGAACCTCCCCCGGGTGATCCCCGGATCTCGTCATGCAGGTTAGCGTTTCATGAACGCAAACAGGAGGACATCATCGTTCTCCTGGCCGATCTCCCGTCTGTTGATCTTTTTAATCTGCATCTCTATCGTATTTTTGGCGATCCGTTCTCAACGACCCGTCTTGTCTCAGATGAACGGCTCCGCGAGGGTTTTGTCTTTACCACAGATGAAAGAGGCCGACAGGGCAGCTATTCCCTGCCCGAGGATGTATATACACTTCTCTCCTCGATCCGGTTACCACAGGATTCAAGGGTTGTTGCCGTTTCAAGAAGGGATGGAGAGCCTGCTGCCGCAGTATCCATGCCCGCACACACCGGTGCTCCCGCGGTATTGCTCCGCGCAGGTGAAATTTTTCCCACATCAGGGGAGATCGTCGAGCCCTTTTCGATACCGTACCTGGTGCGCTCAGATGGAGAGCGACCCATGATGCCGCTCATTCCGGTCTCTCTCTGTGATGCCCAGGGTTCACGTTCTGGAGGCCCTCCCCGGGTCGTCTGCCTTGGCTTTTCGGTTGCAGACGGCAGGCTCATTGGTCCTGCTGATATCTTCGATGATCCGGCACTTGATCCGGCCAGAAGACTGGGATCAGAGATGGCCGGTTTTGTCCGTGCCCATGGTCCCTTTGATCCTGGCTCCTGAAAAAGGCTTTTTTTTGGAGATGTATGAAAAGGTTAATGTGGCAACCCTGCGTTAGTATTCATAATGGTGTCAAGTATTGTATTGCCGATAAAAAAGGTAAATTCTCTTGTGGACTCCAAAATTATCGTAGAAATCAAGGATGACGGGCGCAAATTTCAGGGAAGGCTGATTGCGGTTGATGAATATCTCAACCTTCATATTGATGAAGCAACGGAGATCTCTGAAGGATCAAAGGAGCGTAATCTCGGCTCCGTCGTCATACGGGGCAACAATATTCTGAGCATCGCACCTGTACTCTGAGTTACCATGACCGAGGACCTGTTCGATGATGCACTTCGGATGATACAGTCCAGGAGTGAAGGCATTCTTCAGAGTGAGTTGTGGAAACTGCTGAATGTTGACTCCAGAAAGTGCTCAAGGATCGTCAAGCGGCTTGTTGACTCTGGTGTGGTTGAGCGCCAGGTGTATCGTAAAGACGGGATCAAAACCTTTCTTCTTAAATCCACAAAAAAACAGGTGATTGATCCCGATCTCCTGATGGGAGGTGAACACCTGGTCCCATGTATCGGGTGTGAACGTGAATGTATCGTTGAGAGCTGCGAACTCCTGCTTGACTGGATGTATGAACTCGCCGTCTCTGATTTTGAAGCCTGATTGTCAATACGGGCTGTTCCAGAATGCTGTCTCTGTCATGGGCTCGTCAGCTGCCCACGACCGGGGGTGTGGGCATCCTGCCCATATGTTCGTGAGATCAAGATCCGGGACGCACGGATCAACCGTGTTTCCCCTTTTCCTGCACACGCCTCCATTGAACACCTGATCTCAAATGACAGCTTCATCGTCTGGGTTATCTATCCTACCCCTCAGTATAGATCTTCCATGCCTCCTCCACGCCTGCACCTTCTACTGTGATCGCAAAGATCGCGTTTGTGAACCGGACAGCTGCTGCAAGGTCTTTCTGGTGAATATTCCTGCCTGTTGCATTGCCGGATGCCCCACCGGTGTGGATCTGGTCATAGAGTTCGGTTAAGAATTTCTTCTCATCGATGGCTGATCCCCCTGCACAGACCACTTTTGTCCTGCCTGCGGCAAGCACTGCTTCTTTGAGGAGCATTGATGATTTTTCACCCTCCTTTTTGGGTGCATTCACCTTGACGTAATCTGCCCCAAGCGCAGCAGCCACACCGGCAGCACCGGCGATCAGGTGGGGGTCTTTCTCATCCTTTACAGCCGATCCACGGGGATAGATCCAGAGGACCACAAGGAGGCCGTTTCGATGCGCATCCAGGATCACCTGCTGTGCCTCACGCATCATCTCTGGTTCATATTCAGATCCAATATAGATGGTATAGCCAACAGCCACAATGGCAAGTCCTGTTCTGTCCCGGAGATCGATTGCATCCTGTACCGAGACGAGAAGCGGGCTGTGCGGGTCTTTCTGCGTTGTTTTTACCAGGTGGGTCTTTGAGTTGAGCTTTACCAGGTAGGGAACATCAGGATAGTCCATTCCATACCTGGCAATCAGCCCGTACTGTGTGGCAAGGACCCCGACTTTTCCCTGGGATGCAATCCTGAAGAGGTGATCAGGTTTTGCATCATCCTCAGAAATTCCCTCGCCAAAAAAATCATCATTTAAATGTTCGACTTTCTGGTCCCCGGCAAACAGCATCAGGCGTCCGGTACCCCGGGTCACCCGCTGGTAGTTGGCAATGAACGTATCAACTGCTGGATACGGAACATCGAGCGGAATTGCAAAGACTTCTTCTGTAGCCATACCCAGAATATCATCCCGTAACTCATTAATGCTTCCGCCTTGTACACGAGCGTAAACGGGTCGCTTTGCAGACAGACGTATCGGCGAACACAAAACTATGCTCTAACAAAAAAACAGAGGAGTAGACCGCCCTCTGTGCCAGGGCCTTCACTCTGTATGAATAATCCGGTGGTTCCTGTTTGGATCTTCTCTGCCTGCATCTTTTCGGCAGGTGATCTCAAGAATACCATTGATACAGGTCATGCTGGCCGTGCCCGGGTCTGCCCGGGGCAGATCCACAATTGCAATCGGGCTCTCTCTCTCATGGGAGACAATATGGAGCTGCTCACCTTCAAAGAATATGCGGATCAGGTCGGGATCATATTCGGAGACATCACAGACAATCATCAGGTCATCATTGATCTCATGGATCTCAACCAGATGGTCTTCCTCTTCAGATGGCATCTCCGGGGTGTTACATGACATCTCCAGGAAATTAAAGGGCATCTCCTGGTTTTCAAACGGCATGCCACTGACCACCATGCGGAACCCGATGACCCGCGGGAACGTCCCGTCGACATTCATGGATTCCGCCATTATCTTTTTTACCGCCTCGATTAATTCCCTGTATGCATCAGATGGCTGTTCACTCATTATTCTGTCACACTCATATTATCTTCTGTCATTGCCGATTCCAGTTCTTTTGTTGCCCGTCTGATCACATCAAACTGTTTCTTTGCTGATGTCACATGCCTGCGGAGTTCCTCAGCACCTGCGGTGACCTTCTCGTTCTTTTCCATGAGGAGGGCACGCTTTGCAACATTCATTGCCTTTTCAAGCACCCGCCGCTGGTCTTCATTGTACAGGTACTCCCATGACTGCCGCTCGGCTGCTTCGATCGCATCGCTGTCAAGTGAAGCCTTCACCTTCTCGCGTGCGAGAGCCACATGCTCTTTGGTGACACGGATGTTCTCCATGGCATCCTTCATCTCCTCCTCACTTCTTCCATCCATCCTGGCGATGAAGTCCCGGATTGCATAGAGCTTCGCCTCGCGGACGAGCGCCTCAATGTCTGCACCGACATACCCTTCTGTCTGATCGACCAGTGCGTCAAGATCGATGTCCTTTGCAAGGATACCTGTCTCGTCTTTGAGATATACTTCAAAGATCTGTTTTCTTCCCTCAGCATCTGGCGGCGGCACGAAGATATGGCGTTCAAGCCGGCCCGGGCGCATCAGGGCCGGGTCCATCATATCAGGCCTGTTTGTGGCACCGATCACGACCACATCCTTGAGCTCTTCAAGTCCGTCGAGTTCAGTTAAGATCTGGCTGACGACACTCTCGGTCACATGGGATGATCCCATGTACGTGCCGCGGCGCGGGACAAGGGCGTCAACTTCGTCAAAGAAGACTATTGACGGAGATGCCTGTCGTGCCTTCCGGAAGATCTCGCGGACACCTTTCTCCGATTCCCCTACCCATTTTGAGAGGAGTTCCGGGCCTTTGATAGAGATAAAGTTGCATTCGCTCTCGTTGGCAACAGCTTTTGCAAGGAGCGTCTTTCCTGTTCCGGGCGGGCCAAAGAGGAGGATCCCTTTTGGCGGTTTTGTGGTCAGGCGCAGGAAGAGATCCGGGTATTTCAGCGGCCACTCGATTGCCTCACGCAGTTCGGCCTTGACATCCGGGATCCCACCGACATCGCCCCAGTGGACATCAGGCACCTCCACAAGCACCTCACGCATCGCGCTTGGCTCGACATGTTTCAGCGCCTCATCGAAATCTTCCCGCACAACCTTCAGCTCATCCAGGAACTCAGACGGGATCTCTTCATCAACATTGATCTTTGGGATGATCTTTCTGAGTGCATGCATCGCCGCCTCTTTCACAAGGAGTGCAAGGTCTGCGCCGACAAAGCCATGGGTGATATCGGCAAAGGAGGGGAGATCGACATCGTCTCCAAGCGGGACACCCCTGCTGTGGATCTCGAGGACTTCAAGCCTTCCTTTTTTGTCCGGGATCCCGATCTCGATCTCGCGGTCAAACCGGCCGCCGCGCCTGAGAGCAGGGTCAATTGAGTCCGGGATGTTGGTTGCGGCAATCACAACCACCTGGCCGCGGCTCTTCAGCCCGTCCATCAGTGAAAGGAGCTGTGCAACAACCCGCCGCTCCACCTCTCCTTTCGTATCTTCACGCTTGGGCGCGATCGAGTCGATCTCATCGATGAAGATGATCGTCGGAGCATTCTCCTGCGCCTCTTCGAAGACTTCACGCAGTTTCCCCTCAGATTCTCCATAGTACTTGCTCATGATCTCAGGGCCTGAGAGGCTGATAAAGTGAGCATCGACCTCGCTTGCAACCGCCCTTGCGATCAATGTCTTCCCGGTGCCTGGAGGGCCATACAGGAGGACACCTTTTGGAGGCTCAATACCCAGGCGCTCAAACAGTTCGGGCTGGCGGAGCGGCAGCTCAATCATCTCACGGACCAGCTGCAGCTCACGGCCAAGACCACCGATATCCTCGTAATGGATGTCAGAGATGCGTTCTCTGATCTTCTCTGCTTCATATGGCGTTTCTTTAAGCTCAATCTCGGTATCGTCAGTGACGATCGCAACCCCCTTTGGGACCACCTTCGAGATAACGAAGGTGAGGGGATTGCCAAGCACGTTTACCCGGACTGTCTGGCCTGCAGAGACCGATCGGCCATGGAGCATCCGCTTGAGGTACTGTTCACCTCCGACGAGCCGGATCGGCTGTGTGGGCTGGATGGTCACCTTTGTCGCGTATCCTGCCTCCAGTTTTTTAATTCTGACCCGATCATCGATCCCGGCCCCGGCATTGCTCCGGACATTGCCATCGATCCTGATCACGGATCGGCCGGTATCCTCGGGGAACCCTGGCCAGACAATGGCAGCCGCCTTCTTTCTCCCCGCGATCTCAATGAGGTCCCCGGAGACCAGGTTCAGCTGTTTCATAACGTCAATTGAGAGCCGGGCAATGCCGCGGCCTGCATCACCATGGGCTGCTTCTTTTACGATTACATCAATATTCTCTTTGTCAACTGGCATAGAAATCACCTTAATTTACCATACGTTAGTGTTTGTATGTATATATAGTTTTTTCTTATGACGGGAGTCTCTCCGGTCAAAACCGTTTACAAACAATGTGGAAATAGCCTCCTGTCATACAAAAGGCTCTCGTTCAATGCAGAAAAAAAGGTTGTATTAGAAATTAAAGTGTTTACTGACGATCTTCAGCGCACAGAAATCTCCGCACATTGTGCAGGCATCTGCGTCAGCCGGGGACCTGCTGTCCCTGATCTCCCGTGCATGGTCCGGGTTCATCGCAACGGCAAACTGGCGTTCCCAGTCAAGGTCGCGGCGTGCATGCCCCATCTCCAGGTCGAGCGCCCTGGTCTTTTTCAGTTTGACCATATCTCCAGCATGTGCTGCAATACGCGAGGAGATGACCCCTTCATACACCTCCTCTGGCGTCGGGAGTGCAAGATGTTCTGCCGGGGTTACATAACAGATGAAATCCGCACCTGCAGCAGACGAGATGGCAGCACCAATGGCTGCCACCCGGTCATCGTATCCGGGAGCGATATCAGTGACCAATGGGCCGAGCATATAAAACGGCCTGTTGTTTGTGACCCTTTTTTGGAGCTGGACGTTTGTTGCAATCTCATCGATTGGAATATGGCCCGGCCCTTCGATGATCGCCTGGACACCAAAGGCATTTGCCTGGTCGGCAAGCTCTGCATTGATGAGAAGCTCCTGGATCTGCGCCCGGTCTGTTGCATCATGGACCGCACCGGCACGCATACCGTTTCCAAAGGAGAGCGTGACCTCGTGCTCCTTCATAATCTCAAGCAGATAATCAAACCGGCGGTATAGCGGGTTCTCCATCTCATTATGGAGCATCCAGGCAGTCATGAATGCACCGCCGCGGGAAACGAGTCCGCCGTGTCTTCCCTGGTTCTGGAGCCGCTTCATAGTCTCCCAATTGATCCCGGTATGGATCGCCATGAAGTTTGTACCCATTCTTGCCTGGATTTCTGTTGCGTTGAAGAGGTCATCTTCATCCATGTGAACGACCGCGCCCTTTTTTCGCGCCGCTTCGATGAATGCCTGGTACAGGGGAACGGATCCAACAGAGAGGGTGGTGTTCTCGATCACCCTTCGGCGGATCTCGAGAAAATCCCCGCCGGTTGAAAGCTCCATTAAGGTATCTGCCCCTGCACGTTCTGCCTGCCGGGTCTTTTCGACCTCATGGTCGATATCGACGATATCTGAAGACGTCCCGATCGAGGCATTCACCTTTGTCCTGAGCCCCTCGCCAATTCCGCATATCTTAACATCACGGTATGGACTGATCGGAATCACAATATGCCCGCCTGCAACACTTCTCCTGACAAAGTCGTCAGTAACCCCTTCTGACCGGGCCACCGTTCTCATCTCTTCAGCGATGATGCCGCGCCGTGCATCCTCAAGTAGTGTCATACTGAACTATGGTGTAAAATACCAGATAAACACTTGTATTTTCCAAAATAAAGGCAATATTACTTTATTTCTTGGCAATAAATATTGTTTTCGTTAGCTCATCTCAATTTGTCCTGTTGCTGGTGAAGATAGCTTTATTGAAAATTCCGGGCAAACAGGTATAGTGCCGGTGATTTTTTGCTTGTCAATTTTGGTGGTTTTGTCCCTATCAGCACAGTCGATTGGCCAGGCCGGGCTGTATGCACAGTCTTTCTCAGAGGCTGTCCGGTCCGGTGTGACTATTGTCATAACAAAGACCTCCAGAACGGCGAGGATCTGCGCCCGATAGAAGATATACTGGATATGATTCGATCATCCCGCATTGCTGTATCAGGTGTGGTCTTCTCAGGGGGAGAACCCACGCTTCAGGGAGAAGCGCTCCAGAGACTTGCAGAAAGCTCAACAAACCTCGGCCTTCACGTTGGCATCCATACAAACGGCGTCTATCCGGAAGCCGTGAGAAATCTGATCGATGGTCTCTCTGTTTACCGGGTGGCACTCGACATCAAGGCACGGTGGACCCGCTATGACAATCTGCTCCAGGAGCGGTTTTCCGGGGCGGTTAAAGAGACGCTTGCGGCATGCACGGCTGCATACCTTGATGGGAGACTTTTGGAATTTCAGGTTGTTGTCACGCTCTTTCGGGGATATGAAGATGAGGTCGGGTATATATCACGGGAGGCACAGGATGTCCCCCTCGTCCTCCAGCAGGGAATACATGGCCAGGTGCAGCCCCTCTCATTACAGGAGCTGAAAATGATTGGAGATAAACTGGGAAGGCCGGTTATCATCAGGACACGGGAAGATGGAGAACTATATTATGAAGGTACTTGGACTGGTCGGGCTCCCGGCAAGCGGCAAGGGTGAATGCTCACAGATCGCCGTTGAACTGGGGATCCCGGTCGTGGTGATGGGAGATGTTATCCGGCGGTATGCTGAGAATGAAGGCCTTGATGCAACAGATACGCATCTTGGCGAAATTGCCCGCCGTCTCAGGGAAGAGCATGGGATGGCGGCGATTGCAGAGCTGACCGTCCCTGAAGTCCAGGCACTATCTGCCCCGGTTGTGCTCATCGACGGCATCAGGGGTGATGCTGAAGTCGATCTCTACCGGAATACATTTGATGACTTCACCGTAATCGCTATAGACTCACCCTTTCATCTGCGGCTCCGGCGCGTGGGTGCACGGGGGCGATCTGATGATATGCAGACTGCAATTGATCTCAGGTCACGTGATGAGCGTGAATGCGGGTTTGGCCTGGCAGAAGCAATGAAAAAGGCAGATATCACCATTATAAATACCAGTTCACTTGCATCTTTCCGGGATGAAGTCCGCCGGATTCTTAAAACGACAGGCGGTATACCATGATAGCAGGATTCTATTTCTCCTCCTCCTCAAAAGTATGGGAAGATCCCGAATGGATCATAGGGATCGAAGAGATCGGCTACGATGGCTGGGAGATCTCAGCAGACGGACAGTACCGTCTCGATGACCCTGTGAAACGAAAGAGGATCACTGACGTGCTTGCCAGTACACAACTTCGGATCAGCGTGCATGCACCCTATGGAGACTTAAATCTCGCTTCCATGAATTACCCGATATGGCGGGAATCGATCAGGCAGATCTGTCTTTGCATTGAGCATTCTGCCGATCTGACGGACCGGGTTACCATTCATCCCGGGTACCTCTCACCGCTCTCCAAACTCGATCCTGGCCGCGCATGGTCACTGCAGAAAGAGGCACTCCGGGAGATCGGAAGTGTGGCAGAAGAATACGGCACCCTCGCCTGCCTTGAGAATATGATATCGATCAAAGAGTTTCTCTGCCGCGATCCTGGTGAACTCTTCGGAATGATCGATGGCATTGACGGGATTGGAATAACCATCGATATCGGCCATGCCAACACCACCGGAACGGTACAGGAGTTCCTGCAGCACCTTTCAGGCGCAGATCACCTTCATATCCATGATAATCATGGTGAATCTGATGAACACCTTGCCCTGAAACGCGGGACAATCGACTGGGACCGGGTGCAAAAGGCTGTCCTGGAATCATATTCTGGCATCATCGTCATTGAAGGAAGAGATCTGGTTGAGGCCAGAGAGAGTCTTGCCATTGCCAGGGGGTGGCGCTGATCGCAGGAGAGACGCTTCATGTTCATTTTCTTGGCACAGCAGGCGCGCTCCCGACACCGCAACGGAACCCATCCTGCATCATGGTCAGGCGGGGATCTGACACACTCCTCTTTGACTGCGGTGAAGGAGCTCAACAGCAGATGATGCGTGCCAGAACCGGGTTTACCATTGATGCCATCTTTATCACCCACTGGCATGCAGACCATTATCTTGGTTTATTCGGCCTATTAGAAACGATGGGGTTCAATGGACGAGTCGATCCGATCACCATCTATGGCCCCCGCCGTATCCATGACATGGTCTCGGTCATTTTACGGCTGAACAATACACCCGGCTTTCCGATCGAGGCATCTGAAGTTGAAGATGGAGTGCCCGTTTTCTTTGACGGGTACCGTGTGATCCCGTTTGCAACGCGGCATGGCTGTGACAGTTTTGGCTATATCCTCAAAGAGAATGAGCGGCCCGGCCGGTTCAATCGCGAGGCAGCGATCTCGCTTGGCGTTCCTCCCGGACCGCTCTTTGGGCGGCTGCAGCGGGGTGAGACGGTATCTGTCAGGGATGAACGCGATGAGAGAGAAGTTCGGCCCGATCAGGTAATGGGTCCTCCACGTCCCGGGAGGACGGTTGTGTATACCGGAGATACCCGCCCGATGAACACCTGGCCAGAATCGGCATATGGTGCTGATCTCCTCATCCATGACGCAACATTTGATGATGCTGAAGCAAAACGTGCAGATGAGGTCTTTCATGCCACAGCCGGAGATGCCGGAGTTGCCGCGCGGGATCTCGGTGCGGTGCGGCTGGCTCTTGTCCATATCAGTTCACGGTATACACAGACAGCCAGCCATATACAGGATGCGAAAAAACAGTATTCTGGAGATGTGTTGTTTCCAGACGACTGTACAATGATCGAAATACCATTTCGGGATTGATTGAGATGGAAGGTGTTGCTGATGACCCTGACGATAGCCGGATTGAGAGGGCGTTTTCGAGACTTCCTGACAGGTCTTGTTGCTCTTTTGATCACCACGTTTCTTGCATCAGCTGCTGGCATCTACCTTGGTTCGGTGAACGAAATCTTCCTCCTCATACCCGGGCTGATGATCCTTGTTCCGGTTTCAATTGATATGAGGGGGGGTATCGCCGGGATCCTTTCATCGCGGCTTGCATCAGCGATGCACCTGGGCACGTTTACGAACGACTATCAACGTGGTTCAGTTCTTGGCGATAATCTCCTGGCAACCTTCATTCTTACTGTTATCATCGCCGCGGCAGTCGGATTCATCAGCAGTGTGATCGGGTATCTCCTGAATGTCGAGATGATATCTGTGACAGAAATGGTGCTTATTTCTGTTGTGTCAAGCTGTTTTGCCGGCCTGCTTGTCACCGGGGTTACGCTGCTTGTCTCCCTTGGCACCTACCGGTACGGCCTTGATCTGGATATGGTCGGAGGTCCGACCGTCACTACTGCAGGTGACGTCATTACCCTTCCTCTGCTGGTCATTTCAGCTCTTGTTATTGTAAACCTCCCTTCATTCTGGCAGTCTCTCCTCTTTGTGATTGTATGCATCCTGTTTGTTGTGAGTGTTTTCAAAGCGGTCAGGGGGACCGATAGTGTCCGTTCGATCACCTATGAAGGAGTATCACTTCTAACACCCCTTTGTGTCCTTGGGATTCTTGCGGGGGTGATCTATACAGAAGGGCTCGAAGAACTTGTTGCAACCGCCGCGCTCCTTATCCTGATCCCGCCGTTTATGAATGGATGCGGTGCAATCGGAGGTATTATATGCTCCCGGCTGGCGAGCGGGATGCATATGGGTATTATCACGCCGAAACTGATACCGGGCCGGGAGGTCTTCTCAGGGTTTTTTGAAAACTACCTGTATGCGATCCTGATCCTCCCCCTGATGGCTGCAATCGCGCATACTGCTGCAGTTCTCATGCACCTTGAGTCACCCGGGCTTTTCATGATGGTGGTTGTTACGATGGTATCTGGTCTCATCGTCATAACAGGCCTGAACTGGCTTGCATATTTGACGGCAAGCGTTTCCTATTCATTGGGCTATGATCCTGACAACTTCGGCATTCCGGTTGTCACAAGCGCAATTGATCTCGTTGGTGCGAGTGTCCTTATATTGATGATATATCTCCTGCTATAATGATAAGTAGTGATAGAGAGAGGAATAGTGTAGATGTTTGAACCTGATCGTCAGCCTGTCAACTTCAAAGATGTCCTTATTGAGATGAAGGATGTCTCTGAGCTGATGGTCGATCTGGCATATTCTGCGATCCTTTTTGAGAGCAAAGAGATTGCAGCCGAGGTGATCACCCTCGAGGAGTCGATGAACCTGCTCCTCTACCAGGCGCGGATCACCAGTATTCTTGGCGCGCGGAGGATGGAGGAAGCTGAATCGATGAGCGGCCTTCTGCAGATCGCCGAGGGGGCAGAGCGGATATCAAATGCCGCCTCAGATATCGCAAAGGTGCTCCTCAAGGATATCCAGATCCCAAACAGGATGAGGCTTGCCCTCCCTGAGGCAGAAGAGGTGACCATCCGCATCGAGGTTAAACCAGGATCTGATCTTGATGGCGTTGTGATCGGGGATATCCGTCTCCAGAGCACAACCGGTATGAGGATCATTGCGATACGTCGGGGCCGGGTCTGGATCTATGATCCTGATAAGCACTCCCGTCTTGAGAATGGGGATATTATCATTGCAAAAGGGCCACAGGACGGTATTGCTCACCTCTGTTCGCTGGCAGGAATTGATCCGCCATATATCGATTTTGCAATCGGGGATGTCGTCGATGACCTTGACCGTGCCGTTTTTCTCATCGTTGAGATGAAGAATATCAGTGAGCTTGCTGTTGGACTTGCCTATACCGCGCTCCTCTTTGACAGTCAGGACATCGCTGAAGAGGTGGTCTGGCTCAACGAACGCATGGACTCAATGCGGCTTCGCCTTGAACTCTGGGTCCTTGAAGCTGCAAAACGCATCCAGCATGTGGAGAGCCTCCGGGGCCTCCTTCATATGGCAGCCTTTGCCGATGGGATCTGCAGTGCGGCTTTCTTTGTCGTCGATGTGATCAGAAGGGATATTGAGATTCCACCGATTTTCCAGAAGATTATCCGGGAATCTGATGAGATCATTACAAAAATTGAGGTGCAGGAAGGATCAGATCTTGCCGGGAAGAGTTTGAAAGAGGCGTCACTTGGCGCTGTCACCGGTATGATCATCCTTGCAGTCAAACGCGGAGATACATGGATTTACCGTCCACGAAAGCATATACGGCTCTATGCGGGTGATCTGATCATCGCAAAGGGACGCCGTGATGGCGAATGCAGGTTACTGGCGCTCTGTGCACCACATAGTGAATAATAATGGAGTTTATCAATGACAAATGAAAAAGAGACGGTCTATAAACTTGGTCCGGGATGCGAGATTGAAGATGTACAGCAGGGGAATATCTACATCGGGAAGGTCCAGGGGTTTGCGAACTTTGGGACTTTTGTGATGCTGAACAATTCTGTCAAAGGACTGGTTCATAAGAGCAATGCCGTAACGCAACACCGGGAGCGGGAGGAGATCCTCGTGCTGGTCGCACAGATCCGCCCAAACGGCAACATCGATCTCCATGAAGTGGTTCTTGACGATTATTCGACTCTGCTTGTCACCCGATCCATCAAGACAACACAGCTCTCAGATATTGGAGAAAAGATTGGCCGTCGCGTCACCATTGAAGGAGAACTGGCCCAGATTAAACAGACGAGCGGGCCGACCATCTTCACCATTATCGATGAGACCGGAACGGAAAATGCCGCTGCTTTCATAGAAGCCGGTGTCAGGGCTTATCCAGCTGCAAATACCGGCGATATCGTTCGGGTCTCAGGCGAGGTGATGAAGCGGAATAACCAGCTTCAGATCGAGGTTTCGTCCCTGGATGTTCTTACAGGAACTGAGGCGGGCGAAGTCAGGGGACGGATTGAGGCGGCTCTTGACCTGCGGTCAGAACCAGCAGACATCCCGTTTCTTGTCGAGAGTGAGGTGCTGACAAAACTCAGGCCGGAGATGCAGAAACTCGCAGGGATCATCAGGCGGGCGGTCTTTACCCAGCAGCCCATCATCCTTCGCCACCATGCCGATGCAGACGGCATATCTGCCGCTGCAGCAGTCGAAACAGCAGTTGTTGCCCTGATCCGGGAGCATGCATCTGATGCTGATTCTGAATATTACCTGTTCAAACGCTCCCCCTCAAAAGCACCATTCTATGAGATCGAGGATATTACCCGTGATCTGGATTTCATGCTCAAGGATAGTGTCCGGTTTGGCCAGAAACTCCCTCTCATCTTTTTGATGGACAATGGTTCAACCGAGGAGGACATGCCTTCATACAGAATTGCACAGGTATATGATCTTGATATCGTTGTTGCTGATCACCACCATCCTGATGAGATCGTTGACCAGTTTCTCAAAGCGCATGTGAACCCATACCATGTCGGAGGCGATTTTGGCCTCACTGCCGGGATGATCGGTACCGAACTTGCCAGGATGATCAACCCGGATGTTGAATCAGATATCCGCCATCTTCCTGCCATTGCCGGGGTTGCAGACCGGAGCGATTCGCCCGAACTGCCTCAGTACCTTGCCCTGGTTGCTGATGCATACCCGGTTGAGGAATGCAAGAAGATCGCACTCGCCCTGGATTATGAACAGTTCTGGCTCAGGTTCAATGACGGCCGCGAGATCGTCAAGGATATCCTTAACCTTAATAAAAGGCCACATATTCACACAAAGCTTGTTTCACTACTTGTTGAGGAGGCAGAAGCAGCCATAACTGATCAGGTGAAGACGTTGATGCCGCATGTCGAACACCGCACGCTTCAGTCAGGAGCGCATCTCTTCATCGCCGATGTCGAGATGTACGCACACCGGTTTACATTTCCGCCTCCTGGCAAGACATCAGGCGAAGTACATGATGTCCTCTGCACAAAGTATGAAGGTGAACCAGTTGTAACTCTCGGTCTTGGCCCTGATTTTGTGGTGCTCCGGTCACGCGGCGTGCTGATGAATATCCCGCAGATGGTCAGGGAACTCCGTTCAGAGATTGCAGGTGGCGGTGTTTCGGGAGGAGGACACCTTGTTGTCGGGAGTATCAAGTTTGTCGAGGGGATGAGATCTGAGGTGATCGAACGGCTGATAAACAAGATTGGAGATGCAGCTGTTCAATGAGATTTACGTTTTTTCTTCTCCACCACAATTAATTTATATAAGGTTGGTTAAAAGTAACACGGGGTTAGGCATATGACTGTACCAGGTTCTATCCGAAACAAGTATAACGAGACGCAGGACCTGATATTGAGATACCTGCGAGGGGGTATACAGAAGGGGCGGCATTTTTTCAAGTCCAAATATATTGCCCGTGATCTTGGCCTCTCCTCAAAAGAGGTCGGGACCAATCTCGCGATCCTCTCTGAGATCTGTGATGATCTGGAGATTAAACGCTGGAGTTATTCAAACAGTACCACATGGATGGTAACGTCACGAGCCATATAATTTTATTCTCAAAACCCCCCTTTTTATTATGACCAACACAGTAGCTGAGATAGTAGAAACGATTGAGTTTATCGCTCATATCGATGAGACAAGAGACTGCCTGATGTCACAGGACCCACCTGAATCGCTCTGGTTTAATATCGATGTTCCAAAAGGGCATGGGTTGAAGGCAGGAGACCGGGTAAAAGTGACGATTGAACGGGTGTAAACGCTCATCAATCTCTTATGGTCTCAAGATCGCTTCCTCAATCGTGATACCACATCTGGATGCGTGCCCGGTGATCCAAACTGATTACAGCGACCTGTTATCGGGAAGTGCTCAGACTCTTGTCACCATGATCCCATCTGAATAGGTTTGGAGAAGAGCGCCGGGTGCCCTATCTGCGACCTCATCACAGGCAGAATACTCACTCATCCTGATCAAGCGCTCTGATCGTTTCGATCGGGGTCGGTTTAACGGATGCAGCTTGAACCAGGGGATATCCCGGGCCACCGGCAATCTGCAATAATTCAATAGCAATCTTTATCTTTTTTGCTCTGCTATGATGAAGTAATGAGATTACTCTTTCTTCTCCTTGCAGGATTATGCATCTTATTCACCCTGACTACCGGTTGCGTGACAACCGGGGTTGTGGACTTCGTCTATGAGGAGCCTGCATTTATAATCACTATCGATGATCAGGTACTGCCGGAAGAGTTCATTGTTCAGATTAGTGTCAATTCGATCGATGGTTTCCGGCTGGAGGAGAGGGTGCTTATCATCAAGAGGATGGAGATCGAGCCAGGCACAGATACGCTGGTCCTTGATGCGCACCTTCCCGAAGGTGCCTATAAGGCACACCTGATCGTGTTCTCTGAGGAGAGGAGAATCGCCGGCAGAATTCTGAATTTTAGAGTTTGAGGTGTCCGTGTTTCCTGGTTGTACACGTCATTTCTGAAAACAATAATAGTCGGAGCAGTCTATGACAGCAGATCCTCTCTGTGCAGATCTTATCATAACAAACGCATCGGTCTATAACCCGTTTGCCGGTGAGTGGACCGATGATACCCTTGCCATCCGTGATGGCTATATCCTTGGACTGGGCCCGGCGTATGATGGAATGCAGGAAATCGATCTCAGGGGTGCACGGGTTGTACCCGGCTTAATCGATGCACACGTCCATATCGAGAGTTCTCTCCTCACCCCGGCAGAGTTTGGCAGGCTGCTGCTTCTGCACGGGACAACTACAGTGATCGCCGATCCCCATGAAATTGCAAATGTTGCCGGAATAGACGGGATTTGTGCGATGCTGGATGATGCAGAGAGGTCCCCCCTTGATATCTTCTTCATGCTTCCTTCCTGTGTACCGGCAACACCGATGGATTGTGCGGGCGCTACCCTCACCGCAGACGACCTGGCTTTGTTGCTTGACAATCCACAGGTGATCGGCCTTGGCGAGATGATGAATGTTCCCGGGGTCCTTGCCGGGGACCCGGATGTCCTGGCAAAGATCAGCCTCTGTGGGATCGTTGACGGCCATGCACCGATGCTTGTGGGGCCGGATCTCGATTGGTATATCAGATCAGGCATACAAAGCGATCATGAGTGCATTGCCTTTGATGAAGCACAAGAGAAGCTGAAGAAAGGGATGTACATCTTCATGAGGGAAGGTTCTGCCGCACGGAACCTCCGTGACCTGGCTCCTCTTGCAGTCTGCAGGACCGCACCACGGTGTGCGTTTGCAACTGATGACCGGCATGCTGATATGCTCTTTGCCGAGGGTTCAGTCGATGACTGCATCAGAATTGCCCTTGAGGCCGGTATCGAGGAAGAAGTCGCCCTCAGAATGGCAACCCTCACACCGGCAGAGCGCTTCCTGCTCCATGACCGCGGCGCCCTTGTGCCCGGGAGGATTGCGGATTTTGTTGTCCTTGATGATTCAAGCGCCTTTTCGGTGAAACGAACTTTTAAGAGAGGAGTTGAAGTGCTGGATATCCCCTATACCCCTCCACAACCCCTTGATACACATTTCAGATGCATGCTCCCGACTGCAGCAGATCTGGCAATTTCCGGGACCGGGCCTGCACGGGTGATCGGGATCATCCATAACCAGATCACCACCCGCGAAGAAATCCATGATGTGATCGGACCCAACCTGCCCGACACCCGATCTGATATCCTCAAGGCTGTCGTCTGCGACCGCTACCATGCAGCCGGCTTGGGCCTTGGGCTGGTCCGGGGTTTTGGCCTGAAAGCGGGAGCACTTGCAATCAGTGTCTCGCATGATTCCCATAATATCGTTGCTGTCGGTGCTGATGACGCAGATATTCTGGTTGCGGTCAGGACGGTGGCATCCCACAATGGTGCGATGGTCGTTGTTTCTGAAGATGAAGAGACCGTGTTGCCACTGCCATGGGGCGGTATTATGTCGGATCGTCCCTACCCCGAGGTGGTTCTGGCACTCACGCGGCTTGATGAGCATGCCCGATCGCTTGGTGCTGTCGGGCACCCGTTCATGTACCTCTCCTTCCTCGCGCTGACGGTGATTCCAAAACTGCGGCTTACTGAACGCGGCCTTTTCGATAATGCCAGTTTTATGGATACGAATTTATTTATACAATAACCAGGAATTCCTCAGACACAATCGTTATATAGAGAAACCGTTTATCTCTTCCAGAGAGAGGATGTGTTGATCATGGCACGAATTGATGAGAAATTAAAAGACGCAATAGCCGAGGTAAAGATTCTCCCGCTTGCGACCGCATCAAAAGACGGAGTTCCCAATGTTGTCCCTATGGGAAGCATCTGGGTGATGGATGAAACAACGATCTGGATTGCAGATAACTTCATGAAGAAGACTCTTCAGAACGTCCGCGAGAACCCGCGTGCTGCACTGTATGTCTGGAGCCAGAGTGTGGGCGGGTGTGTGCAGATCAAGTGTACTGTGACCGTTGAAACAAGCGGCGAGAATGTTGAGAAGATGCGGGCGATGCTCCATGAGAAACGCCCAAATCTTCCTGGCAAGTCTCTCCTTATTCTGTCGGTTACCGAGTTCTATGAGTGTGCCCCCGGCCCGAATGCCGGGATACTCCTGGAATAACCTATTTTTTCTGTATGAGCCGCGCCTGCAGGCCAAAGAAGACCGAATATCCGACCGCATGTGCCTGGTCCAGGGTTTGGCTGTCAAAGGATACAAGATCTGCTGAATAGATCGCATCAGGTGAAAACCGCCCGAGTATATGGACTCCACCCTTATAGAGCTCCAGATCGACTGATCCCCTCACCCGTTTCTGGGTGGTGTTAATGAAGGCGTTGAGCGCATGATAGAGCGGTTCATGGACAAGGCCCATGTACGCAAGTTCAGACCATTTATCATCGACACCCAGCTTGAATGCCAGTTCTTCCCGGGTGAGACAGAGCCGTTCCAGGTCCCTGTGCGCGGTCAGGATCACTGTTGCCGCTGGATGTTCGTAGTTTTCTCTCGCTTTCAGGCCAAGAATCCGGTCTTCAACCATGTCGTTTCTGCCGATGCCGTGCCGGCCGGCAATGGTGTTGAGGGTCTGGATAAGTGTAATACCATCCATCTTCTCTTTGTTGATTGCAACAGGCACTCCGTCTTCAAACTCTAGGGTGATTCGTTCAGGAGTGTCAGGAGCATCACGTGGCGCTATTGTCCAGTGATAGATCTCTTCAGGCGGATGGTATGCAGGGTCTTCAAGCATCCCGCCTTCAATACTCCGGCTCCAGATATTCTCGTCAATGCTCCAGGGTTTGTCTTTTGCAACAGGCACCGGGATCTTGTGCTTTGCAGCATACTCAATCTCCCATTCGCGTGTAAGGTTCATCTCACGCATCGGGGCAATGATCTCATACCCATGCATCCTGAAGATGAAGTCAAACCGGAGCTGATCGTTTCCTTTTCCGGTGCATCCATGTGCAACAGCCGATGCTCCTTCTTTCTTAGCAATAGCAACTGTTTCTTCTGCGATCAATGGTCTGGCAAGCGAAGTGCCCATCGGATAGCCTTCATAGGATCCGTTCGCCCTGATAGCCGGGAAGATGTAATCCCTGACAAACGCCTCTTTTGCATCGATTGTATAATGGGTATCTGCGATCAGCTCACCCTTTTCTGTTGCCATTCTGACTTCGTCTTCGGGCTGGCCGACATCAACGGCAACAGTGACGACACGGTCAAATCCATACTGCTCTTTTAGGAGCGGAACACAGATGGAGGTGTCAAGCCCTCCGGAAAATGATAGTACTACGGTTTTTTCCGACATGGTTATACCACCGTTTGTTTCCTGTATCTGTTTTCCCTCAAGAGCAATGAGCCTTCTTCTCTGCTAATGGTACGATGCTGGATTGAGCCCTTCGAGTAATAACCGGTTCGTATGTATTGACAATCCAATTCCCCTGCAGATCCCTCTCAGCTCTCT
>QZAC01000230.1 GCA_003838065.1 Methanocalculus sp. MSAO_Arc2 | reverse complement strand
GGATCAGGTACGGTATGGGGTAACTCTCACCTTCAGCGAGGAGGGGGATCGGGAAAAGTGGGAACCACATGCAGCACCCACACACGAACGGATCGAGGCCTTAAAGAAGGCGTACGGTATGGGGATCGATACATGGGTATCCATAGAGCCGGTGATCGATCCTATACAGTCTTTAGAACTGATCCGGGTATCAGCACCATTTACCCACGAATTTAAGATCGGGAAATTAAACCACAACAAGACACACGAAGCCGGGATCAATTGGGTACAATTTGGGAACTGTGCGATCGAACTCTGCGAAGACCTCAAAGTACGATACACACTAAAGGAGGATCTTGTATCTGTGATGCAACGGGGAGAGGAAATAACCCCAGCCCTAGAAAAGATGAAAAACGGGGCATTATTTACGAGCGATAGCCCCGAATGGTACACGCCGGACGATATCATAAGCAGAGTGATCCGGGTATTCGGGACGATCGACCTCGACCCGTGCAGCAACGGCCGGGGGGGAGATGCAAACGTACCGGCAAGGAACCACTACACACTGGAGGAGAACGGCCTTAACCAGGAATGGAAAGGCCGGGTATATATGAACCCCCCGTACGGAAATGAGATACAGAAATGGATATCCAAGCTCAAAGAGGAATACGAGGCCGGGAACGTCCAGGAGGCGATCGCCCTTGTACCAGCCCGGACAGATACTAAATGGTTTAACTTAATCAACAAATATCTCCGATGTGAGGTATCAGGCCGCCTTAAGTTCAAGAGCAAAACCGACCCGGACCAAAACGACAGCGCACCTTTTCCAAGTGCTATTTTTTATCTGGGAAAGAACGAAACCGCCTTTTCTGAGGCCTTTTCAGAGAGAGGATTGATAGTTAAACCGATACAACCGGAGATCGCGATCCCGGAAGTTCTCAAACTAATTCAGGGCGATCCTGAATTAAAATCCCTCTATGAACTGCATGCGGAGGCGGGCCGCCTTGATACCCCCGATGGCCTGCGGACTTTTGAGGCTGAAGCCAGATACCATCTTTCTTTGAGGGGGGGCGGGGAGGGAGAAGAACACCCGTATTTAAAAAAGAAAGATGCTCCAATTAGCCGGATGCCCCCAGTGCTCCTCCAAGGCGGGCTCGTGGCGGAGATGTTGAAGCTCTCGATATTTTCTGAGCGGCGACAGTGGGTTTCTGAAATAAGCCAGGGAGAGAGAACCATTATTCGGGTTGTCCGAGGAGTGAGTCCATTTAATGACCCGCGCCTGATCGGACGTCTGAAAACAGAGATCGGACGGTGTTTTCCTTTATATAAAACCACAGTAATTTTAGAGGAACTGAACCGCGTTTTTGATGGGCTGATAAACTCTCCCGATGCCGAAAAACTAACCTCAGAGGTTGTCCTGAGAGCCATTGACCGAACGGAGAGGGTCTGGCGCGAATTATACAAACCCCCAGTATATGCCATCGAGATGAAGGGGAAGAAGACCCTGTATTTTTCAGCGTCTGATCTCGCAAAGTGCCAACCGTTGCGGATAAACGAGCAGTGGATGGCGCTGTTTAATGAGCAGTTGGGCGCGAGGGGGAGAGACTTTGAGGAGATTATTGACTATTGGATTTCAGAGGCCACAGAACGAGAGGCGGCCGGGATACCGAGCATATATGAGCCAGTTTTTGATGAGATTGTAAAAATGGTTTCAGTGTTGCCGATCTCAAAGGAAAAAATAAACCTGGTCACACATGGGATCTGGTTGGAGTCGGGACCAAACACAGATGGGGCGGTTCTCTGGGTTAGGAGCGATATTGTTACAAAAATTATGCGGAGTATGGGGAAGTCCGAATCAGATCCGAACCTAGCCAGTTATCTTATCGAGGAAGGGAAGTTGAAAGAGAGATCGCGAGTACATCGCATTGAGCGCGGGGCGCTCCGCGCTTGGGGTTTTTCGCCCGATATTCGACCGGATGAGTTTAGTGAGGATGGCACGGCCGGGTTTCAGGGGTGTGAACATCATGGTTAGATCAGATGATGTTACGGGTGAACGCCATGTTACGCGTCCGAGGAGACTAAAAATTACTTTTCATTTCTGTACATCGGTTTCGACCCGTAACACCCGTAACACCCGTAACAAGTACATAAACCTAGAAGGAAACGGGAAAAGGAGAGAGCAGAAGGGGTTGTTTGTTACGGGTAGGAAGTGCCTGACCCGTAACACCCGTAACAGATGGCTGTTGTTTGTTAAAAGGGCACGCGAATTTTGTGATAACCGGAAAGAGAGAAGGGCATGTCCCCCTTGCGCGATATATGGGGGTGCAGCAAATGCCCGCTGAAGTTCTCAGATGGAGGGGCGGGCCGGGGAGTGGGAAGACAACTCAGCTTATCGGGTATCTCGCAGATGAGCTTGAACGCGGGATACGTTTTGAGGGTATCCACGTAATGACCTTTTCCAGGAGCCAGGCGGCAGACCTTCGGGAGAGGATAGGCTCCATCCTCCCGGATCTCACTCCCGCAGACATTAAGAACCAGGTGCGAACCATTGATAGTTCTGCATTCCGGGCATGTCGTCTCTCAAATCTGATAGGGCCTGGCCCGCAGCACATTATGACGCCCGGCTCTTCACGATGGGATATCGAATATGAAAAGTTCATGGTCGAGAATAACATCCCCTACGATGCCCAGACCTGGCAGACGGATCAGGACGATGAAGGCAACCTTCGCGAATTACAAATAGGGAACCAGCTCCTGATCCTCAGTGGCCACCTATCCAGCACGATGAAAAGCGTTAATGACTGGATGGAGATTGCCCATCGGATCGGTCTTAAAATTGATATCCGGTTTTTTGATGTCCCCGGCATCCTGGCGAAATGGTCCACATTCAAGCGGGAACGCGAATATTATGAGCATCCCGACTACGTCCGGCTCGCACTTGATGAACGGGTACCTCCTCCGGGTGAAATACTATTCATTGATGAATTTCAGGATGTATCTCCCCTGCAAAACGCACTTATCCGACACTGGATAGACCATTCAGATACAGAGAGGGTCTATCTTGCCGGCGATGAGGATCAGAGTATCTATGCATTCCGGGGATGTGATCCTCGTCTGTTCCTTGATATCCCTGCCAAAGATCTTGGTTCTACGGGTGACGGCGATCGGCCCGTCTCATACCGATGCCCCCAGAAGATCATGGTTGCTGCTGAGCGCATCCTGGCAAAACCATCAAACGCATCTCCTGCACCCACCCGGGATGGTGGGGTATCTCATGCGGTCTCACACAGCGCGGATGATCTGGTATCCCTCATTGAAACCGGGGCATCTGTCGCAACAAAGAACGGGTATCCTCATCTGTTCATCCTGTCCAGATTCCGGTATAATGCGAATGTCATAAGCAAAACCCTCTCAAAATTAGGCATCCCCTGCTCAGGCATAAAAGAGGGCCGGGTCAGGTTCTGGACGGACGTATCTATTTTTAACCCCTCGTCTAAAAAACAGAAGAAGAAAACCCGCATCTCTGTAAACCTCTTTACCCTGAAGCGGGCAATTCAGAAGTATCTATCTCCCTCTGATACCCGGATACCTATTGATGAGGCTGAAACCCTCGTCATATGCCTAACGGAAGTGAAGGGCGGCTCTCATGATCAGGCCATATCAGATCTAAGGGCTCGAAGTCGATCAACTGGTTTCGTTCGACACCGGGACGAGGAGGGCATGGTTCTTGCAGACGATCTCCATGTCCTGACGGGAGGCAGGCGGGATGATATTCTATCCAGGCTTTCAATATCCGCCTGGCAGCAGGAACAGATCCGGCTATGCCTGGTTAGGGAGGGGAAGCGGGGCTTTGAGATCCCCCCCGAACTGATACGTATTGATACGATCCACGCGGGGAAGGGGTTGGAGGCAGAGATCGTTATTCTTCATAGCGGATATTTGAAGAGCCGCCTTGAAGGCCTTTCCTCTCCCGTACAACTTGCAGAGGAGAGGCGGGTTTATTTCGTAGGAGCGACCCGAGCGAGCCACCATCTTGTATTCTTGGAATACGGCAAAACTCCCGCCTTCCCCCATATCCGGGGGGCATGGTCTGCATGAAAATTATAGAAACGGCATGCAGTTTCTTTGAGGCCCGCCTCACTGATGAACATCAGGCTTTCCTCATGGCGCGATACGGTATCACAGGGGAAACAGCCAGGCAACACAGGATCGGATATGCTCCCCCGGCAGGAGATGCGCTGATGCTTCACTTACTCGATCGGGATTATTCGGCAGATGAAATTATCGGATCCGGTCTTGTCTATCGGAGGGTCACAGATGAACAGACTATCACAAAGGATCTCTTCCGGGGCAGGCTGATCTTTCCCTATCTGGTCTCTGGACGCCCCGCCTATTTCATCGGCCGGGCAACGGATGCAACCCCTACCCGCCCGGAACACACACCTCCAAAATACATAAAACAAATAGTTATGCCTGGCGGGGCACAAGAACCCATATTCGGCATTGATACTCTCCGACCAGGAAACCCCCTCATCATAACTGAAGGAGTAACCGATGCCATAGCATGCCAACAGGCTGGATATTCTTGCATCTCCCCGGTAACAACAACATTTAAAGAGGCCCGTATCAGGGACGTGATCCGGCATTGTAAACTCGCATCAAAGACATTCATCCTTAATGATTCGGAGGAGAACCGGGCCGGAGATCTGGGTGCTGCACGGACTGCACTTTCAATGATGAAGATCGCGGCCATCTGTCCTATGATTGGAACCATCCCCCGGCAGCAGGGTATAGAGAAGGTTGATCTAAATGACTTCCTCAGGGCCGGCGGGTTAATATCCGATCTCCTTGACAATGCCATCCCTGCAACAGATCATCTTCAGGTCAAAGAATTGGTTGATCAGTCATACCGTGCAGCAGCTGCCCATATCAGAACGACATCCCCGATAAGGCGTGGTTCATCCCGAGCGAAGAAGGGGGAGGATGATATAAATGATCTTAAGGATCGTATACCAACGATAAGCCAGATATCCGGTATCTCTCCAGGGGGGCAGGGCGTGCACCCCGTATATGGGTCTTCAACTGGCAAGAATTTTGTAGTGTCCCGTGATGGTGAAACCTGGACATCTTTTCACGGAGGGCCGAAAGAACGCGGACGATCGGGCAATGTGTTTAAGCTGATCGCATTACAGCACGGGTTTCTCACAGATGAAGATCAGCCTCTCCGGGGTGATGCGTTTATCCGGACTATCGAGTATTGCCGCGAGCGTTGGGGCCAGCAAGGTTAGACCACTTAGACTATCCATATATTTTTTCTAATAGGCAATATAATTAAAAGAACCTTCTATGGGCGGTAAATCTCCTTATCCCCGGCAAAACCACTCCTACCCCACACCCCAACACCTGAGAGAAAAGACCTCTCCCAGAAACCCACTTTTCAAGGGATAATATCATCCCGATTCAAAAAAGAAAAGATAATTAAGGTTCAATTTTCCTCTCTTCCTCGTCCTCAAGGGTGACCTGCTGCTTCCATCGGGGTTGTGTTCCAATCTTGAAATGTCGATCGCACTCCCCACAAAGAACAACTTCGTCCCGCTCAAACGGCCCATCGGGAAATGCCTCACATAATATCGTTGTCAGGCAATACGGACACATCCAGATACGCTCACCAGGGAGATCCCGCACCCACTGGCCCCAGGGTAGGAGCGTTGTATCCTCTTCATCGGTTGCAGGACCAAGCCGGACACAGGCAATCAGCTGACCACCCCAATCTCCCGGTAAATATAGGGTTGCACTTGAACCGCTACCATACTTCTTAACTTCCTTCCGGATGACCTCATAGCCGGATAGTTCAATTTTTATCTTATCTTCCATATCTCTCAGCTCCTATACGCATATCATAATGGTTTAGTGCGTATAATATGGTTATATGAAGCCACTATATGATAAAGATACTTCTTAACCTTAGCGCAACATTGCGCGAATGTGACAAAGATAAAGGATAAATCCCCCATTTCCCCCCATATTTAAAGCACCAACGCAATTATCAAATACTGCATTTAAGCGTCAGTTCCGAATATTACTTGTAGTAATATTTTATTCCTAATAAGGAATATATAAACAATTCGTTATAATTTTGCATGCCCCAGAGGGGGGAGTTAGATAGACGCGCGGACTTTTTTGCGTTTAAAGGTGCACCGGGGTCTCTCCCACCAGGCAATCAAAAAAAGTTTACAAAGAAAGAAGTGTTAATCTATTTTGATTAACGCCTATCAGCCCGAGCGGAATGTCAGGGGAACGAACCGAGATCACACCTGTCCCCGTACCCGACATCTCGGACATTGATACGATCGTATCCTATGAACAATCAGCCGGACACCGCCATCAAACATGATACCTGGATCTCCACAATGCTCACACGCACCAGGGAGAGGCGCGGGGTCGGGCCAGCTCACGGCCTTAGGATGTGCATCACGCGGCCAGGCGAGCGCAGGCTTCTGAGTCTTTCGCCCACAAGTGCGGCAGACATACCGAGGCACCCGGGAACCCCCTTTCAAAATCCGATAACCATCTTTACCAAGGTCAGACGATCCACAACCGGGGCAGAGGGCCGGAGATTCAACTTCGTTC
>QZAC01000229.1 GCA_003838065.1 Methanocalculus sp. MSAO_Arc2 | reverse complement strand
TGGATGGGGATCGGGGTGATGCTCTCAACCTTTGCAGTCCCGATCATTGCCGGTCTGTACTGGAGAGGCGCAACAACGAAGGGTGCCCTTGCAGCAATGGCAACAGGACTGATTGGTTCAGGTGTCTTTGGGTACTACTATCAGTATATCGACACATTGCCGGTTCACTTCAGCCTGTACTCGTTAACGCTTGCGTTGATCGTGATGATCGCAGTCAGCCTTGTCACGGCAAAGAACAGCCAGAAGGCCCTGGATGAGACGATGACCGGATGGTACATATTCAGGAGGAGATAACACTCATTCATTCATGTATTCTGTAATCCCAGTCTTTCCCTCCGCCTTGTATGCGTGCTGTATCAAACATACTGATTCTTTTTTCAGCCGCTTTTCTGTAAATCGGGAAACAAACGCGTCATGAATATCGGGGAGAACGATCATCTGTTTGGGAGCTGTGCAGATCCGGCCGCAGTTGTACATCCGGAGTGCACATGCTGCAATTGCGACAGCAACCAGGTCGACATCTGAGCAGATGATCATGGAGTCGTTTCCGCCAGGTTCAGGGGTGAGCTGCTTCATTGTCAAAGCAGCTGCCACCTGTCGCCCGGTCTCTATCCCGCAGGTGAAGAATGTAGATGGGATAGATGCCCTTCCCGGCAATGCAGCCTGTGCAGCCTGCACCGCGATATCGACATCAGCCTTTCCACCAGATGGAACCTCACCGCATGTTGCGGGATACATAATCTCGACTCGTTTTCCTGTAACCGATTCGACGAATTGATCGCCAATCATCATCTGCATCTCTCCATCACAACTTCTGTCGACTATCTCTCTTGTAGCAATCCACTATCAATTGTATCCATCATGCGTATGGTCACATCTCCTCATGACTGCGATAACACCTGGAAGATGGTTTCGGTTATGGATACATCGTTATCTGCTGCTTTTTCCAGCCGAATATCGACGTATTTCAGGAAAATGTTGTACTCAATCAACTCAGAATGCGTTAATCGCCTATAGTTGGGTGGGGTGCTATCCATATTTCAATTGAGGTTGCCTCTGCCCGCTTTTTCCGGAACATATCGAGCATGTTAAATGTTAGCATGGCTCACATTGACATTATATGCTATTTGGACTGCCACAACATACTATCCTCGCCGTTGGCGTGGTTACTCTGATTATTATCATTCTGCTTGTGATATGGGCGCTGCGTTTTCCGGAGGATGACTGATGGCTGACATCATCACCGTCGGAATTATTACCCTGTACTTTATCATGCTGATCGGTATTGGGGCATGGGCATCAAAGAAGATTCTGAATACCGAGGACTATATCATCGCCGGCCGATCGCTTGGGTTCTGGGTGTTTACGATTTTGATGGTCGCTTCCATCTGCAGTGGTATGACGCTTCTTGGCGTATCCGGCCTTGGTTTTGCTGCCGGATGGCCGACAATCTGGGAGCAGATCTTTGTCCCGGCAGCAGCGGCGTTCTGCATCACGGTCTTTGGTATGAAACTCCATTCTGTGGGCCGTGACAACGGCTACCTCACGCTCCAGGATTATTTTGCTCACCGGTTTGAGAGTGTCAGGTATCTTCGCGGGCTTTCTGCGATTGCCGGGATTGTCGTCTCGGTGATCTATCTTGTGGGCCAGTATACCGCAATCAGCATCGTTCTCGTCTGGCTGTTTG
>QZAC01000228.1 GCA_003838065.1 Methanocalculus sp. MSAO_Arc2 | reverse complement strand
CTCTCCTCCGCTCGGTCACATCCGAGATCGTCAGAATAATCCTGCCGTCTGCGAGAAATACTCCATGAAATTCTATATCCTTGATCGTGCCATCCTTACAGGTGACGTTAAACTCACGGATCGTCGCTTCCCCTTTTATAGAGGTATTCCAGCTTGCGATCACTTCATCCCGATAGGCAGGATCAGGATATACCCGGAGGAACCATTCATTCAGGTTCGGGATATCCTGAGGAGAATATCCGGTGATCTCCTCAACTCCCCTGTTCATGCGAAGTATCGTCCCGCCTGTATCAAAGATGATCACCCCGAGCGGGAGGCTCTCAAAGAGACCCTCGATCAGGTCAAGCTGGCTTCGGAGAGCTCTCTCCATCTGTTTTCGCTTCGTAATATCCCGTGAAATTCCGAGTATCCCAACGGGTCTCCCCTCATCGTCCCGGAGCAACCGTGTCGAGTTCTCAACCTGTATCGTCGATCCGTCCTTGCAGTACTCTTCCGTCTCAAACGATACGTTTCTGTCCGGATCAGCGGTCCCGGTTGCTTCGGCTTCCATCTCTTGGTTAAAGCGAGCCAGAAGCGATGCATATGATGCAGGAGTCATCATTTCTTCGACGGTCTGTGCGAGCGATTCCTCCACGGTGAAGCCCTTCATCATGAGAACCGAGGGGCTGATGTACCGGAGGCTGAAGTCCATATCAAAGATCAAGATATTATCTGCGGTATTCTCTGCTATGAGCCGGTACTTCTCCTCGCTCTCACGAAGCACCGCATCAAAACGCTTGCGGTGAATAAGTCCCCATACCGCATTCCCAAGCGTCATCAGGGCATCGATATCATCATCCCGATACTCGGTCTCTTTATTTGCTACAGCGAGGACGGCGACGATCCTGCTGCCATCAAATATCGGCACACCGAGGTATCGGGTAATCTCCACATGCCCCTTCGGATAGCCATGCTTTGCCGGGTGAGAGGCCGCATACTCATTAAAGACCGCAGGTTTACGATTCCGGACGCATTCACCCCATATCCCAGCTGAAGCAATCGGAAAATGCATCGGTTTATCTATGACAATACAATCTTTCATCGCTTCCTGTGACCAGGCATAAAGAATCATCTCCGATTCATCCCCGCTCATCATGCCGATGAACGCGTAGTGGCTCTCCACCATTGCAAGGGCGGCATCAAGGGTGAAGTTAAAGAGCGCCTGTTCGGTTGCATCAGTCATCCGGTGGAGGTTAAGGAGGTGCTGGACCCGGATGAGGTGAAGCCGGACACGATCCTGCGCCTCCACCCGGGCCGTCACATCCCAGATCGTCGAGATCACCAGATCTTTCCCTGTTATCGGGATATTCATTGCACTGATGTAGGTCGTCTTCTCCCCTTTCCGGGTGATCGGTATATCCTCCCAGTGCATCCGTGTCGGATCCCTGCTTGCAGAATCCGATTCCACCCGCTCTCTCAGCTCACGGCGGAAGTCTGGATCTTCATAGACGACATCCCAGAAGGCATCCGGACTTCTGAGGGCTTCTGCGGTTGTCCGGTAGATTCTGAAGAAGTTCTCGTTGAAGTACTTAAAGTTCACTTCGGGATCAACTGAGTTCACGGCAACTCCTATCGGGAGATTGTCAAGCACAGTCCGGGTGTATGCCTCACTATCCCTGAGCTGTTGCTGGGTTGCCACCAGCTCATCAAGCTGTTTTCGAAGCTTCTCGCTCTTCAGGAGGAGCGACTCCTCAGCCAGTTTCCGGTCGGTGATATCGAGAATGAATCCATCAAGATACAGCACTTCTCCATCCCCATCCAGAACCCCCCGTCCCTTCTCATGCACCCACCG
>QZAC01000227.1 GCA_003838065.1 Methanocalculus sp. MSAO_Arc2 | reverse complement strand
GGGATGACAGACCAGAGATGCTATCTGTCATCCTGCAGATCAATTGCAGTATGATACCAGATGATCCCCTCGCTCTCCTGAAAGAGCATGTCCGTTCAGATGCCCTCATTGAACACTGCATGGCAACCGGAGCAATCATGAAAGCAACAGCACCCCTGCTGTCAGAAGATCCGGTATTGTTTGAGGCTGTCGGGATCCTGCATGATATCGATTTTGAGGAGGTGGATGGTGACATGGAGACGCATGGCATCGTTGGTGCAAAGATGCTGCGGTCTGCTGGAGTTTCTGAAGCGATCGCCGGTGCCGTCGAGCGGCATAACCACCATCTCTTCTCAGGCTATAGCGAGCCACTCGATATCGCGCTTCAGGCAGCAGACAGCATATCAGGCCTCATCATTGCCTGCGCACTTGTCAAGGGCGGAGATATTGCAGAGGTCACAACAAAAACAGTCAGAAAAAAGATGAAAGATAAAGGATTTGCTGCCGGATGCGACCGTGAGCGGATACGGGCGATCGAGCCTCTCATGGATCTGGACAGCTTTATCAACGCAGCAATCCAGGGTGTATCAACCATCTGGGAGGGGAGATGAGTGCCACAGAGAACACGATCTGAGGAGAGGACGCAGGTCCTTGATGCACTCAATGACGCTGTGCTCCGGATCAAAGAAAAGATGGACCCCCGTTTCATCCCTGAAGTCGGCAGCAACATCGTCTATGCCCTGCCACATGCCCGGACAGCTGCTGATGTCGCAGGAGTTCTCGGGCGGATCGTGTCCCTGCGCGGTGCGGTCCATCCGGTTGGCGAATGTGCATTTGGCGCAAGCGACCATGTCGCACGGATCGTCCTGACCGCTATGAAATGTGATCCCGGGATCCGCTCAGCAGCAAATATCAGGTTTTCAGATAGTCTTGCTGCTCTCATTGAAGAGCTCAGTTATGAGACCTGCTGGTTTGACCGCGAGCGTGAGCCGCCCGGGATACAGACCATGGACTGGGGTGTTGCGTTCTGCTGCAAAGAGTATGTGCCGGATGTCATCATGGACCGGGGAGGAATTGGAAAAGAGGCGATGATCCGTATCCTCGGGCCGGATCCGGTCTCTGTTGCAAACACAATCATTATGTTGTCATCGCGCATTACTAGTATGGATATTTGAGGACGATATACATGGGAATCAAACCAAGTTACATCAAATCTATTGGAACAGGACTCCTTGAGAAACACGGAAATTACTTCACCGGCGATTTTGACGATAATAAAGATGCAGTCACACAGCTCACCACTATAGAGAGCAAGACGGTGCGCAACCGGGTAGCCGGCTATATTACAAGAAAGGTTAATACCGGAAGACGGTGATAACTCACCGTATGTTCCAAGGAATAATCCCAGCTATCATTACTCCTTTTAAAAGAACAGAAACGATGCCGGTCGATATCGAAGGGCTTCGTTCAAACACTGAATACCTTTTGTCCCGGGGGATCCATGGCATTGTTCCATGCGGATCAACCGGAGAATCGGCGACACTGAGTTTCTCTGAGCATGAAGAGGTCATCGAAGAGGTTGTCTCTGCTGTCGACAGCTCAACTCCCGTCATTGCCGGGACCGGATCAAACAATACTGAAGAAGCATTGACACTCACAAAAGCCGCTCTTCGTATCGGGGCAGATGCTGCGCTTGTCATCAGTCCCTATTACAACAAACCAAACAGGGCAGGCCTGGTGAAACATTATACGCTCCTTGCCGATTGCGGCCTTCCGATCATTGTCTATAATGTCCCCTCACGCACGGGCCAGAACCTCGCACCGGACCTGGTGATCGAACTTGCCCAACATCCGGGTATTGTCGGGATCAAAGAAGCAAGCGGAGATATCAGTCAGATGTCACAGATTATCGAAGGGACCCGGGACCTTGACCGTGATGTACCGTTTACGGTCCTCTCTGGTGATGATAATATGACACTCCCGCTCATCTCACTCGGCGGGACCGGTGTCATCTCTGTTGCGGCAAATCTTGAACCGGCCAGGATGGTTGAACTCTATTCTGCATGCAGGTCCGGGTCATTTGCACGGGCACAACATATTCACTATGAATTATCCCCGCTGTTCCGGGCGATGTTCATTGATACCAACCCGATTCCCGTGAAGAAAGGAGTTGAACTGAGAGGAAGGGCATCCGGGCCTCTCCGGCTGCCTCTTAGCGAACTGGATGAGCAGAAAACCAGGGAACTCAAAGAGGTGCTCCTCCGCTATGATTAAGGTTGCAGTCTGCGGCGCCTTTGGTCGTATGGGGACGATCATCAGTACAATGGTTGATCAGGACCCGGACCTGGAATTTATTGGAGGAATTGATCTCCGTTCCGGTGAGGCGCTTGGAAAGCCGGTTGTCGAATCTGGGGAGATTGAGAAATTTCTCACGGAGATAAAGCCTGACTGCCTCATCGACTTTACCATTGCATCAGCTTCGGTTGAAACTATCGAAGTCGCTGCCAGGCACGGGATTGCGCTTGTCGTCGGAACGACCGGGTTTTCCGAAGAGGAAGAGAACAGGATTAAGAAAGCAACAGCAAATGTGGTTCCGATCGTCAAGACGACAAATTTCAGTGTCGGGGTGAACATCTTCTGGCAGTTGATCAGGAATGCCGCAACGCTTCTGCCGGACTATGACTGTGAAGTAATCGAGGCGCACCACCGGTACAAAAAAGATGCGCCCAGTGGGACAGCAAGAACGATCATCTCGGTCCTGGAAGAAGAGATGGGTCTCCGCGAAAAGCAGTACGGACGTCTTGGAATGACCGAGCGCGGTGATGAGATCGGTGTCCATGTGATACGGGGAGGAGATATCGTTGGCGAGCACTCGGTCCTCTTCTCAGGAAATTTCGAGACGATTGAACTTTCACACCGCGCATATGATCGCTCGGTGTTCGCACGCGGGGCCATCAGGGCTGCGAAATGGGTGCCGGGGCAGCCGGCTGGCATGTATACGATGAAAGAAGTTCTCGGGTTGTAGATCAGAGGAAAATCGAAACCTATTTCTTATTATTTTTAACATTACTATATGAGGAATGCCAATTGGTAGCTGTTGTTGATAAAGAGAAATGTACTGGTTGTGAGTCCTGCGTTGATATCTGCCCGACTGCTGCGATATCAATGAACAGTGATCTGGCTGTCGTGGACATCGATCTCTGTACAGACTGTGAAAGCTGTGTTGATGAATGTCCTGTCGAAGCTATCCATATGGAATAGCCGGACTACGAGAAGACACAACCACCCTTTTCAGGGATCAAACCGTTTAAAAACTATTCTTTTTCCAAACTCCTTTTCGAGCACCTCCCATGCCAGGAATTACCCGTTTCCAGGCGAACGGTCAATAAGGGTATAACCATCCTCGCGCGTGTGTATCGCTCCTTATGATAGTACTGACAGGCCGCTTTTGAGTACTCAAAACGATCTCCGGTGACAGGTGATCTGGCGGTATGGCGGTCTTTATCGTATCCCGTGCCGTGGAGATGAGAGAACCAAAACTCTAACCCTTATATATATTCTCACCCTTAGATCTCTTGCTCATGATCAATGTAGGAGTTCTTGGTGCTACAGGTGCAGTCGGCCAACGGTTTGTTCAGCTGCTTGCGAATCATCCATGGTTTCATCTTCAGACACTCACCGCTTCTGAGCGGAGTGCGAAAAAACCCTATGGGAAGATTGTAAACTGGCGGCTGGATGCACCCTTCCCTGAAAATGTAGCGGAAATGGAGATCAGCCCAACAACAGTAGAGGCAGTTAAAAAGTGTGATATTGTCTTCTCGGCTCTTCCAGCAGAAATTGCAGCAACACTTGAGAAGGAGATTGCTGATGCGGGTGTTGTGGTCTGCAGCAATGCATCATCCCACCGGATGGATCCGAGCGTCCCCCTGATGATCGCAGAGATCAATCCCGAACATATCGGCCTCATCGATGTCCAGCATGACAGCGGACGCGATGGATGCATTGTCACAAACCCAAACTGTTCAACCATCATCCTCTCGTGTTCTCTTGCCCCGCTTCTTTCGGTCGGATTTACCGATGTGTGGGTTGCAACCCTCCAGGCGATATCGGGTGCAGGTTTTGAGGGGATACCAGGGATGGCAATATGCGATAATATCGTCCCGTACATCGGCTCTGAAGAGGAGAAGATGGAGAGTGAACCAAAAAAGATCCTGGGCAGTTTCAATGGAGCAGAGATTGAGCCTGCACCGTTCTCGATCAGCGCAAGCTGTAACAGGGTGCCTGTCATCGACGGGCATATAATGTCGGTCTGGGTCAATGCAGCATGTAGTGTGGATGATGCACAATCTGCATTTAAACAGTGGAGACCGCCTTTTACCGGGCTGCCAACACAGCCTGAGGAGACCCTGCATATCTTTGATCTGCCGGACCGGCCGCAGACACGGCTTGATCGAAACCGGGGCGGAGGCATGACCGTCTCTATCGGCCGCATACGCGAAGGTATCAGGTATACAACCCTGGGGCATAACACAATCAGGGGGGCTGCAGGCTCATCCGTTTTAAATGCTGAACTACTCAAGACGAAAGGATATATCTAAGGGATTACAATGCAGGACAATACAGTGTTCGTAGGAAACAAACCAGTCATGAATTATGTTCTGGCTGTGGTGACACAATTCAACAATGGCGCAGATCTGGTGGCTATTAAGGCGCGTGGAAAGGCGATATCCCGGGCTGTCGATACTGCCGAGATCTCATTGAACCGTTTCCTGGAAGGAGTGGGGAAAAAAGAGATATTCACATCAACCGAGGAGATCGAAACTGATACCGGTCGGACGAATGTATCAAGCATCGAGATAATTCTCACGCGAAATGTAATCAATTCGGAAGAAGTGCCCTTATCCCTGTGAACAGGGAAAATCACTTTCTTTGTACCGGGATCACGGGGAAGTCTGCCTCTCTGGTCCTTTTGACCACAACCGGTATTCCAACAGGGTTGTTTTGACCAGAAACAATATAATAGTGAACGATGAATAATTGTTAATGAAAACAGGCATAATACTTGCATCTCTTGTGCTTCTTGCAGCCTGCTGCATGCCTGTTGCAGCAGAAGAGCCTACTTCCCGATACAGTTATATAACATTTCAATCTGTTGATATCACGCTCGAAGATACCGTGGCAACGGTCACCGTTCAGTATAGCATCGATACTGGCATTGAATTCCTTGTCATGCTCCTTGGCACCCATGATCTCAGGATGAAGCTGCTGCGTGCAATGAATTTTGAAGATGCCAGAATAGAATCGGCAAATATGACGCAGGCGGTTATTATGGTTGATTCTGCGTCCTATGATTATGGGGATAATACCTACTGGTTCCCCCGCCATTCATTTCTTGTAACCGTTCCAAAATTAACCATTTCGACCCCGTTAACAAAACGGAATTTCTATATGATCCATGATATAGATTTTGGCATCGGATATTCCGGAAGAAGGTCTGATTAATCTGGCTTATCTGCACGGGTATTCCATCAACTCTTATCAATAATGATTTATACAAGAAGATTGTCTTTTTCTATCATGGAGAATATCGCTTTTTAATTATGAGTGAGGTGGAGGTATGAATAATCTTGAAATATTAGGCACGATGCTTATTATATTTGGCATAATCGGCATTATTGGAACCGGATACAGTTATACTCTTGGAGCAGCAGCAGATGCCCAGCAGATCATGCGCGATTCAAGTGCCATCCTTGAACGATATGAAAGTTCAGTACGGTCAACCGGACAGTCTATCCAGGGGATTGGCGGTCCGGTTGAAAAGACCGGCGGATCTCTCCGGGACGCCGGCAAGCTCATTAATGCCATACCATTTGTGGATGCGGGTCAGCCACTCATTGATGCTGGAGAACTCCTGTTTACAGTCGGGAGTTCATTAAATAAAACCGGATCAGATCTCGTTGAAACAGGAGATGAAATGAAGGCTCTCGCAGAAAACCTGACGAAACTGAGCTATTCTCTGGTTACCCTGATGAATCTGGCCCTGATAGGGGTTGGACTGATGTCAATTATGTCAATATTCATGGGTCTTGGATTTCGTGAAATCGGATCAGACAGAGATGAGATACACCAGCTTCGACAGGAGATCGATGAGTTGAAGCGAGGATGAAAGAAGGCTTGGGAGAGGAGAAGGATCTCTTCTCGGTTTTCAGAACACAATACCCATAACAGGTCTGTCCCCGAATTGCCCAAACTGTTTTCGATCTGCCGCCGGGGTTGGCGTCCAGTCTTCATCTTCAGCAAAGATCCACTGGCCGTTTCTGAAGACACCGGGTTTTTCGTCAACGACAACCGGGACATCCCCGGCCTGCCCGAACTGCCTGCGGTCTGCTGCCGGGGTTGGCGTCCAGGCTTCATCTTCAGCAAAGATCCACTGGCCGTTTCGGAAGACCCCGGGTTTTTCGCTAACGACAACCGGGATATCCCCGGCCTGCCCAAACTGCGGGCGATCGGCAAACGGCGTCGGTGTCCAGTCTTCACCTTCTGCAAAGATCCACTGGCCGTTTCTGAAGACACCGGGTTTGCCATCTACAACGACCGGAACATCCCCGGCCTGTCCAAACTGAGGGCGATCGGCAAACGGTGTCGGTGTCCAGAATGCATCTTCTGCAAAGATCCACTGGCCGTTTCGGAAGACGCCGGGTTTACCATTCACAACGACCGGTACATCTCCGGCCTGTCCAAACTGCGGGCGATCGGCAAACGGCGTCGGTGTCCAGTCTTCACCTTCTGCAAAGATCCACTGGCCGTTTCTGAAGACACCATGTGATTGCTCCGATGATAAAGGATCAACTGTGATCACCATCCACATCATATTCTGACCACGGCTGTTGGTCACTGTCAGTTCAACGATATAGTCCCCTGCTTCTGTATAGGTATGCACCGGATTTGGCACCCGGGACATTTCACCATCGCCAAAGTCCCAGAACCAGGCTGTCGGGGTTCCGATAGATTCATCGGTGAATGCAACCGTCAGCGGGACATTCCCGCTGGTGGTATTTGCCGAGAAGAAGGGCTCTGGTAAGGTTGAGACGGTTGTGAAGGCCTTCAGACAGACATTCGTATTCTCAGAAAGTATAGTGATATCGGTCCATGATTCGCCATCCAGACTTACATAACTCTCACCCGGATGTGCTGTTGCCTTGCTTGAATAACCCTCCACAGGATCCTCAACAGGTATTGGAAATCCAAAACCTGGTGTAGTAAGCCGCACAACAGCCGAGAAGTCCTGTCCTTCAGAGAGCTCTACATCAGAAAGATCAATGATATGATACCCCGGGACCCCAATTGTTCCGCTCGCTGTTGCTTTGACGCCGCCCGGGCCAATCGGGCCGCCTGTTGGATCAGTGTAGATGAAGATCTGGTATGCTGAATCAGGCGCAGCTGTATAGAAACTGACTGCAGT
>QZAC01000226.1 GCA_003838065.1 Methanocalculus sp. MSAO_Arc2 | reverse complement strand
GTGATCCGGTTGCCGCCATCTTCGGGGAGACGGCACACGGGGTGATGAAGGCGGTGGATCTGCTTTCGCGGAAGTATGACTGTGTCGTGACGAATGTGCCCTACCTCTCACGAGGAAAGCATGGAGATCTATTGCGTTCATTTTGTGAAGAACGACACCCGGATGCAAAAGCTGATATCGCAACGGTCTTTCTTGATCGGTGCCTTACGTTCTGTCGAACAGGAGGTACGGTCAGTGCTGTCATGCCACAGAACTGGCTCTTTCTGAAGTCGTATATGAAGCTCCGGGAACGATTGTTGAAGAAGGAGCGGTGGGAACTGGTGGCGAGGCTTGGTCCGGGTGCATTTGAAACCATCTCCGGGGAGGTGGTGAAAGCCATTCTCCTGTGTATCAGCCACAAACGGGCCCCTGAAGGGCACCTGCTCTGCGGGCTCGATGTATCAGTGATGCGGGATGCAGCAGCGAAGGCTGAGTCCATGCTGGATGCAGAGATGCAGTGTGTGGGGCAGAAACAGCAGTTAGTAAATCCAGACATACGTATTTCGTTTGAGGATGTCACAGCAGAGATTTATCTTAAAGATATTTCTGATGGAATTGTTGGGATTCAAACCGGGGACTTTCCACAGTTTGGAAGATTTTTTTGGGAGTTAATAGAGAATCTCGATTGGGAATTTGAAGCAACTACACCTGATATGACATCTCCGTATAATGGGAAACAATTTCGAATATTTTGGCAAAATTTTGAAGGTATTTTAGCAAAAAGACAAAAAACTGGAGAGTCATATGTACGTGGTTGGAAAGCATTTAATAATAAGGGAATTTTAATTGGTGCGATGAGAGAACTGCCAATTACTATCTATAATGGAGAATTATTCGACAACAATTCAGCAACCATCATCCCCCACAACCCAGCCCAACTCCCTGCCATCTGGTGCTTCTGCTCATCCCCTGAGTATAACATAGCCGTCCGAGAGATCGATCAAAAGCTCAATGTCACCAATGCCACCCTCGTCAAAGTCCCCTTCGATCTCGACCACTGGACAAAAG
>QZAC01000225.1 GCA_003838065.1 Methanocalculus sp. MSAO_Arc2 | reverse complement strand
TCTCTTTTGAATATCGATCGGGTTTCCAGAACCCATCTTCATATAACCAGGCAAACAATTTTCCGAGACTGACGATCTCTTTCCTGCGGAAGAGACCGACTTTTCCACCGACGATAAAAGGAATATCTCGTCGCCTGAATTCATCGATGAAGAGTGGTGCTGAGGTTGACACACTTCGAAACAGGATGGCAATATCGCAATAATTACATTTCCCCCGGGAAACAAGGTGTTGGATCTGATCAGCTATCCAGTACACTTCCTGAATATCACTCTCCCTCTCTGCGAGATAGACGCCACCCTGTTCGCGACGGACAGGAACCATGTGATCATAATGTTGGTTTTCGAATGTATCCGAGAAACCGTTGGCTGTTTCTATAACTGATACAGTTGATCGTCGATTCTCGGTGATATGAATCGTTTCTGTGTCAGGGTATTTTTTGGCAAATTCCTCAAACCAACGTTCATCTGAACCACGCCACTGGTAGATGGTTTGTCTGGGATCACCTACTACGAAGATATTCCCCTTATCTCCAATTAATTGAATCAGTTCTTCCTGTGCGAGATTAATATCCTGGTATTCATCGACAATGAGATGCTGGACATACTTTGATACCTCCGGCTTCTCTCGCAGACTATCTAGTGCAAGCTGAACCATTCGGTTGAATGTAAGTTGTTTATGGGTATCGAGCAGATCTTCGTATTTTTTTAGTTTTTCAAGGAACGCTTTATCTTCGGGTTTTCTGAATGCAGTTTGTGGTATCATTTCTCCATAATACACATTCAGGGTGTTTGCGAAATCTTCACAATCAGTTGCGTAATACCTTCCCCTACCTAATCCGAGAGACCAGCCAAACCGCATGAGATATGCCATCTCCTGATTATCATCGAGGACCCCCCAATCCCCATACCCGAAATACTCGTCAAGTAAACGGTAGCAATATCCATGGATGGTTCCGATGAACATCTCTCCAAGACGGGAACAGATCTCATCACCCCCGAGATTTCTTACCCGCTCGTATACCCTGCTTTTCATGCTTTGTGCTGCCTTCTCAGTGAAGGTAAATGCAACAATCGCAGAAGGATCAACATTTTGAACCAGAAGAAGATGGACAATCCGGCGAGTCAGGGTTTCTGTTTTCCCGGCACCTGCACCCGCGATTATACGGATATGTGAACGAGGACAAAGAACAGCACGGCGTTGTTTGTCTGAAAGAGGTTTGGGTTCGTTGAGAATTTTATCTTGAAGAGTATCCGAGAGGGAGGGCATAATAACCAATGGTTGATGGCGTATTATAATAATTGTATAGATTTGATCGCGCGTAATTCATGACATTTATATTCACATACTTCCATTAGTCGTTTATGAATGAGGTATTGGATATCAAAAAGCGAATTGATCAATTAGAAGAACTGGCAATAGATATTGAAAAAGAAGGTATAGATTTCATTCGATCTGCACCAATTAAAGTTGAGCATAGCCCGTGGGAACATTATTGTCAACGTCGGTCTAGAAATCCCCAAGTATGTCGGAATAATTCTCCCCACCTCACTTAAACCTATCGTCAATTCTCTATCAAACATTAGGAAACCTCTATTCTGCCGATTCATGCTT
>QZAC01000030.1 GCA_003838065.1 Methanocalculus sp. MSAO_Arc2 | reverse complement strand
GGGCGGAGTGAACAGAGAATAATATGCCGGTTTTGTGGTTTCAATTCCTTTTCAATGACGAGAAGAGCGCGAAGCCCCGCACTGCTGATGTATTCAAGCCCCGAACAATCAAGGATCACCGCACCCTCACCGTCTCCGGCAAACGACCGGATATGCTCTTCCACCTGAGGTGCGTTTGTTGAATCGATCCTGCCGCTTATGATCGCAACCCGCCTACCCTCAATTTCGTATAGAGAAAACTCCATCATCACACCATCTCAGTTTGTACTTTGTTTTAATATATAACCGTTTCATCTTCGTTATAACCTATGCTGATCTGGCTGTGGCTGATCGTCCATATACGGAATAATAGGAAATTATATATATTATAGAACCCTAACCACAGGTTACCACACTATGTGTGGGAACAGGAGGTACAAACTATGGTATGGGACAGACGAAGATATCCGTTTGGATCGATTGGGCGTGAAATCGATGAGATGATGGCCGATATGGAGGGACGATTCCAGGAGATGTTCTCTGAAGGGCGCCTTCTCCTCCCACAAGGAGGTGTGGCCGACCGCTTCGTTCCTGCGATTCGGGGAGAGTTCAGGGTTGATGTAAGCGACCATGAGGATGAGGTGGTAATTGTCGCCGATCTCCCGGGACTGGAAAAGGAAGATGTCAGGATCCAGCTCCACAACCCCCGGACGCTTGAGATCGCCACCCAGCAAAGCGCTGAAAAAGCGGATGAACAGGAGAACTATATTATGAGAGAGCGGCTGTTTGGATCGATGCGGCGCATCGTCCAGCTTCCTGTCGATGTCACTGAAGAGGGTGCAAAGGCCACCTTTAAAAACGGCGTCCTTGAGGTTCACCTGAAGAAAACAGAGACCGCTGCGGTGCGCTCGATCCAGATAGAATAACTCCCCCTCTTTTTATCGATGGTTTGATGATAGTTCATGTGAAACACTGTACCAATGGATAAGAAAAAGGTCAGTGATTATATGACCTATGACGTTGTGACGGTCAGAGCAGATGGAGCCGTCAAAGATGTCATCAATCACATACGCTCAACCCACCATGACGGCTTTCCCGTGATACGGGGCAACAAAGTGGTTGGCTATATTGCAGCCCGGGACATTATTGGTGTGCATCCATCAACAAAGATCGAACAGATCATGTCACGCCACCTTATCGTAGCCGATCCGGAGATGAGTATAAATGATGCTGCCCGTGTCATTTTCCGCTCAGGAATCCAGAAACTGCCGGTAATCAATGAAAAGAACGAGCTTGTCGGGATCATCTCAAATGCTGATGTCATCCGCTCCCAGATCGAACATGTCTCTCCCGAGAAGGTCTATAACTTCATGAGGACACTCAAAAAGCTCTATGGGATTGAACCAATGTTAGAGCGTGGAATGGTGCCTGTCAATCGTCTCCGCCCAACACAGGCAAAGATTTACCAGGACGAACTCGAAGGCCGGATGTATGAGATAAAAAAAGGGCTTGCAGAACCGGTCATCGTGGTAAAACTGCCAGGGCGATGGATCATGGTCGATGGCCACCACCGGGCAATTGCAGCAAAAAAACTCGGGATCAGGGAGCTTGATGCATATATCATCGTTATAGAAGAAAATATTGATCTGGGACTTGAGAAAACAGCACGCAACATGAAACTCTTTTCACTGGACGATATCCAGGTAACCGACTATGCACGTCATCCACTCGTCGCAATTACACACCGTCTGGTTCCTCATGACTGATCCATAATTCTCTGCTGCATCATGCGTAAACAACAATTGTAACAACAACATCAGAACACAAAGAGGTAATCAGGAGCCTTCACACCTGGTATCAAACGATTCATTCAGGACATATTCCTTCACAACATCTCCTGCCTGCACGACCACTTCAGGCCAGAGCCGGTTGCGGGAATGAACGATAACCCTGTCCATGATAACTGCACGCGGGCCGATAACCGTATCATGTTCAATTGAGCATTCGTCTCCGATTGTAACGTTAGTGTCGATGATGCTCCCGCTTGCAGTCGATCGACAACCAATCGAAACACCAGAATAGATGGATGATGAGAAGATCTTTGAGCCGTTGCCGATGGTGCAATAGTCCCCAATCGACGTATATGGGCCGATGATAACATCTTCACCGATTCTTGTTCCTTTACCGATAGATACAGGGCCAATTACGCGCGAACGTGCACCAAGAGTGATTGCATCCCCAAATCTGACAGGTCCAGTGATCTGTGCATCCTCGACCACCAGGGATCCCTGAATGGTTGTCATGCCAATCTCATTGAGTTTCCACCATTCTGCCTGGCGGAGCATCGATGGAGACCCTACATCCGTCCAATTCCCCCGTGCAAGCCATCCCTTCAGTCTATAACCTTTGTTCATCAGGGCAGGAAAGAGATCGCGGGCAAAATCAAATTGTGTACCTGAAGGGATATAATCAAAAATTTCCGGGTTACAGACATACATCCCCGTGCTGGCAAGATTTGAGAAGATCTCTCCTGGTGCAGGTTTTTCCTTGAACCGCTGTATGGTAAATGTTGCATCAAGTTCAGCGATCCCGTAACCACTGGGATCGTCAATACCAATGAGTCCAATTGAAAGAATTGCATCATTCTTGGTATGTTCCCGATAGAATTCCAGAAGGTTGATGTTAGTGACATGGTCGCCGCCAACGACAAGAAACGGCATCCCATCAAGGAACGTCTGTGCGTTTTTGACAGATCCTGCAGTCCCAAGTTTTGTCTTCTCCTCAACATACGTGATATCGGCTGAATAGAGGGACCCGTCACCAAGGGCTTCTTTGATCCGGTCGCCAAGATATCCAAGCGTGATTACAATGTCAGTGAAACCAAGGTTTGCGAGATGAACAACCAGATGCTGGATCGAGGGGATACCTGCTATCGGGATGCAGGGCTTAGGCCGTTCAAACGTCAGGGGTCGAAGACGTGTCCCCTCTCCGCCGCACATGATGCAGACTTTCATATTCATGAGATGCACCTCTGTAACAATTAATAGTAATTGATCTGTTTTTTGGATACCCTTATCATCCTCTGGTATGAGATACACTGTATGGAGTCAGGTTTTACCTGCACCCTCTGCGGACGCTGCTGCACAGGGTTTGGGAGATATATCACTATTAACCAGGCAATTGGAGGGGCATATGCATGCACCCTCTCATTGACGAAGGAAACGTTCATGGCCACTCTGGACCCCGGGAGATCTGCTCTCTACAGAGATAAGTCATATCTCAAGGATAATCCCCATGCCTGCCCGTTTCTCCGGCAGGATGGTCAATATAGTATCTGTACCATCTACAACTCACGTCCCCGTTTCTGCCGGGAATATATATGCCATACAGGCAAAGTCGTGCGCAACGGAGTAACCTGTGGGGTGATGAAGGGAAGAAGAGATATAGAGGCAAAAGATGAGATCCTCCGTGGCCGTTGGAATGAGCTGAAAAATGAATATGGCGGGTGCAGTGATCCTGAATGGAAGCGCGAGGTATTCCGATCATTAACAGAAGCCGGGTATGAGGTGGTATTCTATGGCTGAAGATGGGATGAGGATTCTGGTAGTTGAAAAAGGTACTGTCCTCTGCGTGCCTGCAAAACCGGTCACACTGGATCGCTGCAGATTCTGCGTTCATTCACGGTACTTCGAGGTGAATAAAACAAAGATGCTTTCGCCTGCACGTGCATACTGCTCGCTGTATAAAGATACAAACGAAGTCAACCTCAAGGCAGTAACGCGGGTATGGTGTGATGACCAGGAGGGGGAAGGGTTCCGGAGTATCATGTCCATTATCAGTTGATCTGATCTAGAGCCCCTTCCAGAACTCCCACCAACGGCGCTCATGGACCGGCTGTTGCTTTGGTGTGTTTTGCCATTCAAGATCGAGGATATGATGAACTACCCGTACCTCTTTTTTCAGGTCGCTCACCGTTGTTTTGAGATCCTCTAGAGACCGTACTATCACCTTAGCCTCCTCAAAACTCCTTTCTCTTCTTGGTGGACTAAAAGCGTCATCTTCTGCATATTTTTCTATACCTGCTTCGATGAGTCTCAATATCGCTTCGTTGCGTTCAATTCTCTTCTCCCGCGCAAATGTTTCAATCTGGTCGGCAAGATCGCTTTCAAGAGTAAATGACATCCGTACACTCATGATACTCCCCGGTTGATCTCCTCTTCTTTCAAAAACTCTCCCTGTAAACGGGGTTTTGCGATTGCAATAACCCTGTCAATATCAATATGATCCTCAAGATGGCAGGCAAACTGGTCATAGGGATCAGTGACTTCTTCTTCAAGGTATATAAGTCCCTTTTTATTGAAGAGGAACCTGAGTAATGCTGATACAGCAGCCTGGTTCTGGAAAAGCCCATGTAGGTATGTACCAAAGACAAGCCCATCATCGCTTGCCGCGCCATCCCCGGTGAATGCCTCCTGTCCACTCATGCGAACCGTCTTTCCCATGTGTATCTCATATCCTGTAACCTCACCGATACACGAAAGGATAGGCCCAATTGGTGTTGCTTTACGGTTTACCCGGATGGTGGTTTTCTGGTATTTTGAAAACCAGGTCTTGACCGGAAGAAGACCAACTCCTTCGTATTCTCCGTCACAATCAGACTCGATGCTCCTGTCGATAATGCTTGTACCGAGCATCTGATACCCCCCGCAGATCCCGATAATCGGGATGCCCCGGATTCTGGCCTTGTGAATCTCTTCGATCGTTTTTGCCTCCCTCAGATGCATAAGGTCTAAAACGGTATTTTTTGTTCCGGGAATGATAATGCAGTCATATGATTCGAGAGACTCTCCTGGCGTAACATAGGTAACAGATGCCGATCTCTCAAGTGATTCAAAGTCTGTATAATTCGCTATTCTTGGCAGGCGGATAATACCGATTCGAACGGGAGAAGAGGATGCGCGTTTATCAAAGAGCGAGAGCGAATCCTCACTTGGAAGGGTGATATCAACATATGGTACGACACCAAGCACCGGAACTGTACATATCTCTTCAATTATTTGGATACCGGATTCAAAAATAGCCCTATCACCCCGGAATTTATTGATGATGATCCCGGTGACCAGGGATCGTACTTCAGGTGGGAGAAGCTGTATGGTCCCATAAAGCTGTGCAAAAACTCCCCCCCGCTCAATATCTGCGACAAGGATGATCGGCAGCCTGAGCCGTCTGGCAAGCAAAATATTGGCAATGTCACGATCATAGAGATTCAGTTCTGCAGCCCCGCCAGCCCCCTCGCAGATGACACAGCCAGTCTCATTGAAAAGCCGCGTATAGGCAGATACTGCAACCTCAAGAAGTCTCCCGGTTTCAGTATAATAGTCCCGGATAGGAAGATCACAGTATGGCTCACCAAGAACTATCACCTGTGATATGCTCTCTGCTTTGGGTTTGAGAAGGATTGGATTCATGTCAGCAGACGGTTCCCTCCCTGCGGCAGTTGCCTGTACCGCCTGCGCAATTCCGATCTCTCTCCCATCGGCAGTAACATAGGAGTTAAGACTCATATTCTGCGCCTTGAATGGAGTTACCACATATCCACGGTTGAAGAGCGCACGGCATATGCCCGCTACAATCACGCTTTTTCCAACATGGGAAGCGGTTCCAAGCACGAGAAGCGACATAGTTCACTACATACTCTCTTCAAGGAGATAAAAAAGGACAGCATCTCTGGAGGAAGAATGATCATGTTGATCCGGATTTCACCACATACAATAAATAGAGATGAACGTCCAGTACTGGTTAATGAACAGTGGCATATGCCCGAAATGTGGACTTCCAAAGGAGTTGTGTATCTGCGAGGAGGTTGCCAAGGAACAGCAGAGGATCATGGTCAAGATCAACCGTCGGCGATATGGGAAAGAGGTGACTGTTGTAGATGGTCTTGATCCCTATGAGATTGATCTTGAAGATCTCTCGAAGTTTTTAAAAGGTAAACTTGCCTGTGGAGGAACCGTCAAAGGAAATACCATCGAGTTGCAGGGAAACCATCGTGATAGAGTAAAGGATCTGCTCTCTCAGAAGGGGTATAAAATTGATAATATAAACTAATCTTTCTGCATCTTTTTTCATCCAATAATTGCTGTGGCATATTCAATCAGATCACAAAACGAAAAACCATCCACCCGATGAAAACCATTAAGCTTGAGTACTTAAGCCCTGCAATCGCTCTTCCCTCACCCATCTGCCCTGCGACAAGACCGGAGAAAAAACCCTGCAGGATGACTGCATGCGAAAAGATCCGCTTGTAAAAATCGATGTTGATCGATGTCATGAACCCGGCACCTGCTCCGGATGATTGTGCCGCCTCCCCCGCCTGACTCATCGTCTCAAGGAACGTGCTTGTTAGGATGCCAATAACAAACATGTACACAAAGAACGAGATCAAAATAATTACAATGTAGATGAACATGTTGTTCAATCGTTCATTCTTCAGGGCGACATACTCATACGTATCAGTTGCTGCTGCATGAAGAACATTCGAGATATCACCCCCGGCACGGCTCGCCTTTGCAATAAGATCGACACTGCGTGTTGCAAGGGGAGTCCGAATACTCGCTCCAAATCGTACTATCGCATCCACAAACGGCACACTCCATGACATCTCGTGATCAAGGCTTCTTATATGAGGTGTCAAAGCACCATATTCTGCACGCGATACAAGCCCAACTGCTCCCGGAAGTGTCATACCTGATTCATTCATTCCGGCAAGGTCCCGGAAAAAGTTAGGCAGAGCCGATTCAAGGCTTCTCTGCCGCCTGTCTTCAAAAAAGTCTAGAAATGCCAGTGGGGTGATGACCACAAGGATGGTGACGATCAGAATGTCATCAATGATGGGTGTGCCAAGGACAACATCCATTCCATACTCTCTGGCTGCAGAGATGAGCAGGATAGCAAAGAGCAGAATAGAAACAGGGACGGTCAGGTATAATGAATGCAGGGGCTGTCTGGTGAGCGATTGGACCGGGTGTCGGATAAAACCGGAGAATCCCCGGTCCCTTTTTCTTTTTCTGGTTATCGAATCCCTGATTATTGCCTCCCGTGACTCGTCTGACCCAATCTTCGGTGGTTGCTGCATATCCGTCACCTCATCCCTCCGGTGTCATAGAACTGATCAGGACAAGGAATATGATGCTACCAAATGGCACAATCAGGTAGATAATCACATACAGGAAGATCGGATTCGCGGTCCCTGAGAGCATCGACATCACTGACTGGAGAATGACCAGAAAGAGAGTTCCTGCGACAAGAGCGGTCACATACGATTCTGATATCAGTCCAAGTGTCTCCAGAAATGCCTTTTGCTGCTGCCGGTTCTCGATAGCATACTGATTTGCCTTAAGTGCAAAGTAATCAGTTACATTGCTCCCACTCGTTATTGCCCCCATTGCGCCCTGGAGAAATTCTCTCAATCGCTCGCTTGGAGTGACCGTGGAGACTATGCGCATGGCATGAATAAGGTCACGTCCGAATACATCGATCTCACGCGCAATATACCGGGCTTCAGTTGAACTTTCACCATATACAGGTGACTCTCCTAGGAGCCGGAAGATTTCTGCAGGAGTGATTCCTGCAGTTGACATCGCGGTAATATAGCTGATTGCATGAGGGAGGGTCGCATCAATCTTTCGCTTTCTCTCACCTGCAATTATCGAGGGATAGATAAGATAGAGAGCATATGTGCAACCTCCGACAACTGCCATTGACATGAATGCAATGATGATTGTGCCTGCAATCAGATGATAGTCCGCATATTGATAAATAAATCCAGGGAGTGTACCATGGTATGTTATCATCTCCGGTATCCTGAAGAGAATGCTGATGGTTGCTGAACAGATGCCGACGATAATTCCAGCAATAACAGAAGTGATCGTTGCAGTTGCCAGATAAGCCTCGAAATGAATATTAATTCGGGCAGAGGTGAGATGTGCAGACAGATCGCTATAAGCATACCGTTTTTGTTTCATCTTCGCGCCGAGGAGATGAAAACAAAGCCGTTCAAAGCTGTTCATGGAGATCTGATCTCACCCTGCTGATCACATCGTCTGGGTTTCTGAAGTATTCCATGAGAATGGCAGAGACATCCTGGTAGTGGCGTATTTTCATTACTTTCATCCATTCAAGCACTTCCTGTCTTCTTTTCAGCTCTTCCTGCATTCTCCCGGCATCCCATCCGCGCTCCTCCATGATATCCTCAAGAACATAGGATTTTCCAAGGTATGTGATCTCATCGGTTGTGGGTTTCCATCGGAAGACTTCGTTTGTGATGAGCTCGTTTGTCCTTGGATCGATATCCAGGATCTCAATTATTTGTTTATTTCTTCGTATTCTCTGGCCACCCACCCGGGCCTGGATCTGCACTGAGACCAGATTGAGTGCAGAAAGCATATTCCTGGGGACATTCATCGGGGGGTTCTCAAGCCTGTGCACCACACTTGAAACAGAGTCAGCATGGATTGTTGAGTACGTAATGTGACCTGTACTCATTGCCTGAAAGAGCGTCAATGCCTCTCTCCCCCGCACCTCTCCGACAAGGAGATATTCAGGCCTCTGCCGGAGTGCTGCTCTAAGAAGTTCATACAGATCGATCTCACCCCTACCACCAGTATCAAACGAATCGCGGGTAACACTTGGAATCCAGTTGGCGTGCGGCAGTTTCAGCTCGCGGGTATCTTCGAGTGTGATAATTTTTGCAAGGGGTGGCATAAAGAGCGAGATTGCATTCAGCGAAGTAGTCTTACCAGACGCCGTCCCTCCGGCAAAGAGGCATGACTTCCCGCTTTCAACAACAAGCCAGAGGAAGGCGATCGAGAGGGGAGAGAAGGTTTTCCATTCGATCAGATCAGTAGGTGTGATCGGTTCCTCCCGGAACTTCCGGATGGTAAACGTTGATCCATGTGCTGTCACCTCAGTACCAAGGGTCATCTGGATGCGTGATCCATCTGACATCGTTGCATCAAGGATAGGGTCAGCGATAGAAATGTATTTTCCAGCTCGCTGTGCGAGTTTTGTTACAAATGAATCAAGCTCTGCTGCGTCATTATAGGCAAGCGAGGTCTTCATCGACTCATAGCGAGTATGATAGACAAAGATCGGTGTTTTCAGTCCATCACACGAGATATCCTCAATAAAGGGGTCGTGCATAATCGGATCGATAAGCCCATCTCCAAGGAATTCTCGATCCATTCTATAGAGAATCTTCTCTTTTTCAACTGGATGAAGGCTGATTTCATATTCATCGATAATGCTTGTGCTTGCGTTTCTAAGTATGCGGCGCGTCTCTTCCCGGGATAAACCCCTGGTGCTGATATCCAGTGTTTCAAAAAGCCGGTTTTTGATCTCGGTGTAGAGGTCCTCTTCACCTGGCGTCAGGAGAGGCTCGAGTACCTGATAGGTATACTCATGAGAGGTGACATCATAGAGGATTCTGATAGAGGCATAGGGGGGATGAACATGATAGACCTCAACCTCTTCGATTCCGGGGGAAGGCCGGAACGTGAGGTCAACAAGAGGACCATGAATGTCTGGATGATATGTCACATCATCCCGGGGTTTTGAAATAAATCTATCAAAAAACGAGGTGTGTCTTGGTTTCCTATCCTCGACAACATCTTTTTCGTCTACCTCTTCGCTATCTTTTATAGATCCGATATGATTAGCTGCCGGATCTTTTTGGCTTTTGGCCTCATCGAATGGAAAATGATTGGTGATATGTGTCGGCGTGATATACATTCCTGCTGATAGATTCGATTGAGATGCCACACTTTCCTGAATGAATTGTTTTTCCCAATAATCATTTTCGATCAGATGGGGGTGGCCTGCCAGATTCGCCTGTATACCCTCTGCATCTGTGGTGGCAAGGAGTAAGTCGCCAGAGGATGTTGAGGGTCTTGCCTGATCAGGTTTGTCTGAGTGGCATCCTTCTTCCGGAGATGGGCGCACAACCCCGGCACATATGGTTGCTATACAATCTTTCAATAGATTCTTGAGATCCTTATCGTCCCGAGTAGCCGGAATCGTCTCAGCCGTGGATCTCTTTTCTCCTTTTCTCCAGAACCGGAAGCCTCTGTTGGGCCTCACACCGGTCATCCGCCAGATCCCCTATAGTCTATTGTTATCTTCACATCCCCTCCAGAAAAGCTGATAGGCGATCGTGAGATAAGTCCAACCGAATTTCTGAGCCTGCATTCATACTCACCCTTAAGCAGGCGAAAGGAAGCACTTCCCATATGATCAAGGGTGTCTGAAGCCACAATCAAGCC
>QZAC01000029.1 GCA_003838065.1 Methanocalculus sp. MSAO_Arc2 | reverse complement strand
TGGATTGATGGTTGATATGAGAATCCTAGATAAGACTGAGTGCCAATGAGTTCGGAGACAGTATACCAGGGTGGTTATACCAGCCGTATGAGGAATGGATTCGTTGCACGCCTGAAGACGTCGGTGAAGCGTTATCGGCGGACCTATACAATCTTAGAGTTCTACTCACGGGGTTTCAAGCGCCACCTTCTCGCCCTCCTTCTCTTCTCGATGCTTCTTGGCCTGATGGAGACGTTCCAGATCGTTCTCTTGTATCCTATTCTGAACGCCTCGTTTAATATTCAGGATGTTGGAATCCCGTTCCTGGAGCCCCTCTACAATGTCGTCCGGAGTATCAGTGATCTCCCCGAGGTTGTTACCTTCTGTCTGCTCTTCATCGGATTTGTCTTCCTGACGTTTCTCGTGACAATCACCTACAGATTGATCTCGCTCCTCTTCACAAAGGCTGTTATCGTAAAGACCAAGGGCACTATCTTTGATAAGCTGAAAGAGAACGATTACCGGTATTTTGTGGATAATAAGCAGGGAGATGTGCTCTATAATGTGATCACCTCTCCATCACAGATCAAACAATTTCTTGACCAATCTACCAGAGTGTTTTCCGATGTTGTCGTCATCATAACGATCCTGATCGCCCTCTTCTTCATGAGCCCGGTTGCCATGACGATCCTGCTTGTCGGAGGGATTGGATTCATCGCTATTGTGCGGTATATTGGAAACCGGGTCGCCTACTTTATCGGTAAGGTACAGATGCAATCGATCTCTTCAGAAAACCTTGTCATCAACCAGTATATTTCCGGCATCCGGCAGATCCGATCTGTTCATGCAGACGGATACTGGAAGAAGGAGTATACAAAGGCCCTTCGTAATTACTGGGATAAGTTCGTTCGTTACAGGTTTACTGAGCAGCTGCCCGCGGCTCTTTTGCAGGCAGTTTTTTTTATGGGAATTGCAGCAGTCGTGATAGTCCTCTATTATGTTCACACTGATCAGTTCCTCTTCATCATCCCACTCATCGGGACATTTGCCTTCTCTGCACTGAAGATCCTCCCGCGACTCTCAGCCTTGAGTTCCAGCAATATGCAGATCATGAACGCGTACCCGTCCCTCGAGCGGATCTATGGTTTTCTGAACAACAGCCAATACAACACCATCCGGAACGGCACCGCCACCTTCGATGCTCTTACCTCTGATATCGTCTTCGAGGACGTTGGCTTTCAGTACTATGAAGGCCAGGATCTGATCACAGATGTAAACCTCACCATCCACAAAAACCAGGTCACCGCCCTCGTCGGCCATTCGGGATCCGGCAAGTCAACAATTGTCTCCCTTCTCCTCCGGTACTATGATGTCACCGAAGGCAGGATCACCATCAACGGCCTCGATCTCCGGGAGTACGATATCGCCACCTTCCTTTCAAAGGTCGGGTATGTGAGCCAGGATACCTTCATCTTCAATGCTTCTGTCCGAGAGAACATCGCCTTTGGCGGCGACTACACCGA
>QZAC01000028.1 GCA_003838065.1 Methanocalculus sp. MSAO_Arc2 | reverse complement strand
TTCTTTCCGCGTGCCAGTGATATGAAAACGCCGAGTCCGCAGAGGATGGAAAATATGAGGAACCCTATCCTCTGCGTTCTGATGAAATCTGCTGCCTGATCGGGGCCGATCTCGACTGCACCGATAAAGATGGTAAAGAGGAAGAGGGTGATTGCCATCGAAAGCACCATCCCGATAAGCCGCATCGTCGCCACTGTTGCTCCGGCAAGGCCATATTCTGTATGCGGAACAGATCCCATCACCGCTTTTGTATTTGGTGAGGAGAAGAGGGCAAACCCAAAGCCAAGAAAGAGCAGTGCCAGGATAATGGTTGAAACAGTAGTCTCTGCTGAAACAGTGGCAAGGATGAAGAGGCCAAGTGCATTCAGCCCCATGCCCGCAGATGCGACATGGCCGGGTTCGATATGGTCGGAGAGCCGGCCGGCCCATGGTGAAAAGAACGCCTGGATCAGCGGCTGGCTGACCAGGATCAGGCCGGCACTCTGTGGATCAAACCCTTTTACTATCTGGAGATACAGGCTGAGGAGAAATGCGATCGCAAACGTGGCGCTGTAGTTGATCAGTGCTGCAGCATTTGAGAAGGCAAAGACCCTGTTCTTCAAAAATATTCTGACATCAAAGACCGGAAACGTAATACGCCTCTCGTACCGGATGAAGATGGACAGGAGCAGAAGCGACAGGCAGAGTGAACCTATCCCGGCTGGCCGGGTAACTGAAGTAATCCCGATGATCCCAAAGAAAACGATACCGGCATACAGGAGACCACCGATACGATCAAACGGTGGCGGATTAGCATTGAGCCACTCCTCGTGAATGAAACGGATGAATGCATACAAAATGACGATGCAGATCGGCACCATGATGAAAAAGAGGCTCCGCCACCCAAAGTACTGGGTGAGCACCCCTCCAAGGAGCGGACCTGCAGCCAGGCCTGCATAGACGCCGGTCACATTGATCCCAAGGGCTCTCCCGAGCTCTTTTTTGGGAAAAGCCGAGGATACGATGGCAACCGATGTTCCAAAGATACAGGCGCTCCCAACACCCTGGACCCCCCTGAGTATAATCAGGGTAAAAAACGTTGGAGAGAACGGGGCAAGAAACGAGGATATGCCCAGGATACAGATACCGGCCAAAAAAATCTTCTTTCTCCCATAGATATCACTGATCTTTCCAAGAGGGATCAGGAACATGGCCGAGGTCAACAGGTAGATGGTTGGGACCCAGCCAAGCTGGATCGCATCTGCTGAAAATTCAGCTCCCATCTGCGGGAGCGCAAGGACGATCATTGAGCCTATCAGGGGTGTCAAAAATGATCCGATCGTCGATATGATGAGAATAATCCGAAGTCGTGACCGTTCATTCTGATCGATATCCACTGAAATTGCTCCCCCGGTATGTATGCTCAAGGTGTGTATCCACACCCTGAAACAGGCTACCCACATCTTTATATAGCAATGACGATAACAGTATCGTAATGCGTGGTGGATGTTTTTTCGCCGGTGAATGCTTTTATCTCCGGTAGCCTGGCATCTCTTGTCTCCGCAGATTGTGTTTTGAAGTTCTCCTCCGGAGCGGAGGCAGACTTCTGGTATTATCGCTTTTTTACATACGCCTGAAGACAGGTACCGGTTGGTAATGTCAAAAGGCGTGTGATGGTTGTGATGGAATGTATGGTAAAGATATTCGGATGGAACGTATCATGGATCGAAAGTCGGGAAAGATGATCATCGTCCCGCTCGACCATGGGGTATCGCAGGGCCCAATAGCAGGCCTGATAGATCTCTGCGGAACCGTGGATGCGGTTGCAGAAGGAGGGGCAACAGCGGTCCTTGGCCATGTAGGGCTTGCTCTCCATGGACACCGGAGGTCAGGAGAGGATATCGGGTTGATCCTGCACCTCTCAGCAAGCACGTCTCTTGGACCTGATCCAAACAACAAGGTGATCGTCAATACGGTCACCCATGCACTGAGAATGGGAGCAGACGCAGTCTCGGTACATGTAAATATTGGCGCTGATTCTGAGGCTGCAATGCTTGCTGATCTTGGACAGATCTCCATTGAATGCATGGAATGGGGGATGCCGCTTTTGGCAATGATGTACCCGCGGGGCAGAAAAATAACAGATGAAAACGGTGTAGAATACGTAAAACTCGCTGCACGGGTTGCTGCTGAACTCGGTGCTGACATCGTGAAGACCGTGTACACAGGAGATCCAGACACCTTCCGCGAGGTAACCGAAGGGTGCAGTGTCCCGGTTGTGGTGGCAGGAGGGTCAAAGACCGATGACCGTGCCATGCTTGAGCTGGTCGAAGGAGCGATGCTTGGTGGTGCTGCCGGTATCTCCATTGGAAGAAATGTCTTCCAGCACAGAAAGCCCGCACTCTTCCTCCAGGCGGCCCGGCTGGTCCTGATGGAGCAGCGAACAGCAGATGAGGCATTTGAATTGATAAAAGGGTGTTGACTATGATTGGAAAACAGATACGTTTAGAACGGATAATGGACAGAAACACCGGCAGATCGGTGATCATCCCGATGGACCATGGATTTACCCTTGGGCAGATCGAGGGGCTGATGGATATGCCAAAGGTTGTTGACGATGTCAGTGCAGGCGGGGCAAACGCGATTATCCTGCATAAAGGCATGGTGAAGGGTGGACACCGGCGGAGAGGCCGGGATATCGGCCTGATCGTCCACCTCTCGGCAAGCACCTCGATGAACCCGGACCCAAACGACAAGATGCTGATC
>QZAC01000224.1 GCA_003838065.1 Methanocalculus sp. MSAO_Arc2 | reverse complement strand
CAATATCTTTTTATTCATTCATCACGTATAGGATAGAGCACTTTGCAGGGTCCCGGTAGGGTAGCGGATATCCTAGAAGCCTGCGGAGCTTTTGACCCGGGTTCAAGTCCCGGCCGGGGCGTAAATTCCTTTTTGTTTAACGCCTACACGGAAATACACGGTTTTACCGCATTATTTCCACCCCTTATATACAACCGCTAACATATGCGGTATGTGGAAGGGACGACAATGATCAAAACTGTGAATTTTTTACGATCGGCGGATCAGTTCAACCGATACGGAGAGAAAGGTATCGAGAACCGGATCGACGGTGGGGATATGACACCCGAAGACGCGGATCTTATCCGTGACTTTGTCAGCCATCTTCAAGCGACAAGCAATATTGGAGAGGCACGAGCATACAAGATCACAAACGCACTCAGCAACATCACCCGCTTTATCAAAACACCACTGATGGATAACTCTATCAGGGAGATACAGGCGGCGGTATCTGCAATCAAACGCGGTGAGAAACTCCGAGCAAGAAACGGGAATAATGGCGGGATGTTGTCACAGGACACACAGCGCGATTATATCATGTTCTTGAAGCGCTTTTACCTGTGGGCGATTGAAGAAGGTCTCTGCGATCTCCCGGTTGATAAGATCCAGAAGATCAAACCGCCTTCACCTAAAAGAATGACAAAGACACCCGAACAGATGCTATCTGAAGAAGATATACGGAAGATGCTTCATATCTGCGAAGGGGTCACAGCACGCCGTGATAAGGCGCTGATAGCATGTCTGTATGAGTCCGCTATGAGAATACATGAACTGGCAGGATTGAAGTGGAAGGACGTTGAATTTACGGATCATTTTGTCCGGTTGAATGTAGCAGGAAAAACAGAGATCCCGCGATATATCCCGCTCACATTGAGCCGGGGATACCTCGCAGAATGGAGATCCATTTACCCCGGCGATCCGAGCGGTAACAACCCCGTTTTTGTGACCAAACGAAACAAAACGCTTACCTATCAATCCACAAAGAACCATCTCAGCAGGATCGCCAAGCGGGCCGGGATACATAAAAACATCACGCCGCACCTATTCAGACATTCGAGGATCACAAACATGCTCAAAGCGGGATTCTCTGAGAGTACAATCAAGTTGATGGCATGGGGATCATTGTCATCAGAACAGCTCTCCAGGTATGCACACCTACACAATGGTGACGTTGATCGAGAGGTCGCACGGGTGAACGGGATCGAGATTGAGAAAACAGATTCGGATATCCTGAAACCGAAACCTTGCAGCAGATGCCTTCATACCAATGAACCACACGCGCCAACATGCGTCATTTGCGGGCAACCGTTGACAAAAGAAGCCATCTTGGAAATAACCGGGATGAAAGAAGAGATACACGCGGACCGGCGATATAAAACACTGATCGACGAGCTTGAGGTCAAACTCGCAGCTCTCCGATCAATCACTTAATTTTTCTTTTTATCATTGTGGTATCGATACCGGCACGTATCAGAACAGAACCGTGCTTGTTTATTGCCTGCAAACGCCGCACCGCACCGCTCACAAGTCTTATCAGCAAACTCGATATCTAAATCTTCAGTAACTATGAATTTTGTTGATATTGGGGGTATATCGTGACCAAGCTCTTCAGATTCATACCGGAGGGTATCGAGAAGATACCGACTACCAAACAACGTATCTTCAAGAACACAGTGGGTTTTCATCCTGCAATCCCGCTCAAACTCTGATATCTTGCCTTCTTTAACAAGCTTCTTCAGAAGATCACGGAATTTAAGATACTTATTCCGGCAACCGGTATCATCGCAAAACGGTATAGTCTTACCAACCGGTCTTTCAACGACAGCACCGCACCACTTGCACCGAGGGGTATTTGAACAAGACCAGATCCCCATAACATGCACGGGGAAACCATCCAGCAGGGCGTCATCACGCAGGCCATTCAATTTGTGAATAAAAAAATGCCAGCCTAAATCCTTAGCCCGATAAGATTCAGCCTTTTTTCCGGGATACCAGACGGTATAACCCGCTTCAAAGTAAACGATAGATACTAACCCTATTTTTCCATCTGTGATAGCATCGAGGAGATCATCACTATCCATCTCCCAATATTCTTCGGGGATAGGGAGATCGTTTTTCACGATATCATAGATGGCAGGGGTCTTTTTGGGTAAACAGTTAATGGGTCTCATAATTTACACGCTTTTACTATACTTTTGTTTTCAGGAGATATAAATGTATTGCATGTGTATATATGTGTAATGCCACGAGAACGCAGGGTATATACCTTCACCTTTGATCCGAAGGTGATAGGGAGAATCGACCATGAACGTGGAGACATACCCCGATCGCGGTATGTTGAACGAATTTTGAAGGAGGCGCAGAATGATGGCGACAGGATCGAGACTTGTTAATCCCGCACTTATCGAACTGCTTGATCCGGTTGAACAGATCATCGCACGAGCCTTCATTCAGGAGGGCCGGTGGAAGCTTGCAGACAACGAACAACCAACAGAGGGCTTCAGTAATGACTGAAACAGAAGAGGGCCGCCGGGGGACGAATCCGAGCAGCCAGACGGACGCGTGGGCGTCGTCGTCACTGTTATTTAGGGATAACTTATATTTAAATGTTCTTCTCTACCAGATCGCGCGGTGCGAGGCGAAAATGGATCGACTGGTTGATATCCTGGATGCACGGCTTGCCCGGTGGGAGGGTGAGGTATGAACCCATGTGTCGTTTGGAAGGGTGAAAAACGCCTGCCAACAGGGATGAAGGCGATTGTTGAACGTGCCATTCCGGCGGACGTGGTCAAGGAAGGAATCCGGTTTTTTGTGCATGGGAAAACCCCGGCGGTAGAAAAACCATCGCGGGCGCTTGGTGTTTGTCGCAGACGTAACCCAGATGTCGTTGATGGAGAGACCCCGCAAACTGAGATTCATATCTTCCTCTGGAAAATCCTTTTCCACGAGCATGGTGGCGGTAAAGGGGTAAACCAGTACCGGGCGTGGAAACATACCCTGGATGTAATTCTACACGAGATCGGGCATGCGGCAACCCGCGAACAGTTTACCAACGTCTCATATGAGCAGTACGAACAGCGCGGTGCTGAGTATTCCTTTGTCGAACGTCTTGCCAATGAATGGCGCGATGATGCCATAAGGGCAATCGTCAAGAAAGACCCCAGACTTGGACAGCCTGAAGGATGGATCGGCGGGTTACCGGGGGTATACCTTAGTCGTCAGATGAAGAAGAGGACGCCGGGTGAGGCATGGGGAAGAGCATCAAACGCACGTATCAACGATTACAGGGCATACCGCTGTGGTGGACAGTTCACCCTCACAGATGCCACAGACCATGTCAAACAACTGTTACCGAAGGATTACAACTGGCGTGAAGGTATGCTTCGTGACTTCATCAAACGTGAAGCACCAACACTCGGTATCACCCGCCACTATGTTGATGGAGCCGGGCGTAAACACCTGTTTTTCAATTACGGTGAACTGCTGAAGGTTGCCGATCATGTATTGGTATCACCCAAATTCTTCACGAAGGTGTTACGGGGGGAAGCACGATGACGACGACAGAACCCGATCACTTCTCCCAGTTCCTCAATCGTGCTGATGCAGCGGGGGCATCATACCGAATTCTCCCTCTTGACCATAAGGGATGGAAGAAGAAACCGCCTACATGGACTGCGAAGGATGACAGTATCATCGAAT
>QZAC01000027.1 GCA_003838065.1 Methanocalculus sp. MSAO_Arc2 | reverse complement strand
GTCACCGGGGGTGCCGGCCTGTCTGTCGGCCGCCTGACCTGCCAGAGGTGTTTGATCATGGTATCAGGAATCCCGGTTTCATCCTTTCTGAGCGGGTAGATACCCTGTGGAAAATCTTCAGGAAGAAAGAGCCGTCTGCCATCCGGGATATCCACGATGGTCACACCAAACATCTCCTGCTTTTCACGCTCGGTGAAGACTGCACCAGGAATCTGGTCACTGATAGTCGGAAGACTGAGGTCGTCTTTTGCAAGCGGGACGGTAAATATCACCATGTATTCGCCATGTTTTCTCCCATAGTAGATGGAGAAGATATACTGCATACGAAGTTCTTCACCAACATCCCATCCTGATATTACCGAGAGATGAGGGTAGGAAAACTCCTTTAAGAGGATGATTGCGGGTTTTAAGATCTCGCGGGAGATGGTCATCCAGATATTGATATTTTCATTCTTTTTTGCCCCCTCTGCCCTGATCTGGATCCGTGAGTCGGTGATCGCATCACCAAATTCCCGAATAAAGCGGTTGATCAGCTCTTCCGGGGGTACTATCGTTTCGTTCATTTCTCACCTCCTTCCAGGCGTTCGAGTTTCTGGAGTGCAGTGACCACTCCATGAATGATCGCTTCAGGACGTGGAGCGCATCCTGGCACATACACATCCACTGGAATGATCTCATCAATTGGCCCTTCCAGATTATAGGAATCATAGAAGACCCCTCCAGACTGGCCGCACGTCCCGACACAGAGGACAACTTTTGGGTCCGGGATCTGGTCATAGACCCGCCGTAAAACCGGCCCCATCTTCTTTGTCACAGGGCCTGTTACAATGAGCAGATCGGTATGTTTTGGTGATCCGACAAGCTTTATCCCAAAGCGTTCCGGATCATACCGTGGCGTGATCGTTGCGACGATTTCGATCTCACACCCGTTGCATGAACCGGCATTAAAGTGAAATGCCCAGAGGGATCGACTGAATGCCTTTGAGATCTTCATTGGAAGATCACCACCACTGCGCAGATGGCGATCATAACCCCGAAGTACCAGAGCATATAGTCGTTTAAGTCACCTGAATGGGCCGGGATGACCCTGGAATAGAACCCTTTCAGACCTTCGGTGAAACCCCAGTAGACATTGCCTCCGCGGATATGGACAGCATTCTTCTCGGGTTCCGGGTTTCCTGAAATATATGGTTTTTCCTGTTCGCTCCCTTTTCTATAGGTCGAAACTCCTCTCTTCCAGAGCAGGTACGCAACCAGGCCTGTGACCAGGCCGGCCAGTATCAGGATAACCGGGTTCCAGAACCCATATCCTGTCAGAAGTGTTCCTGTCAACTCCATGTTCAGACCCCTCCCATTACCGAGCCAATATAGCCGCTCTGGTCTATGAATGCAAGGGCTGCCGGTTCAACAATCGTCTTCACCACAAGGTCAGGGAAGATCCCAAAGAGGATGATCAAGACTGCAAGCAGCCCCATCCCGAGAAGCATTGGAAGCGGGACTTCCTTTACGTCTGCAAACTGTGGAAGTTTTGGCCCCATGAACATCGAATGGAAGACCTTCACAAATGACGCAAGCGTCATGATCGAGACCACCATTGCAATGACCGATATGAACGGGTTGAAGATGAAGACCGATTCATAGATGAGTATCTTTGATGCAAATCCATTAAACGGAGGTATTCCGGCAATCGCAAGTGAGCCGATAATAAAGAAGGCCATCGTCCATTTCATCGAATGGCCAAGCCCACCAAGTTCATTTAAGTTTTTCGTCCCGCACCGGTAGATAACGGCGCCTGCGATCAGGAAGAGAAGACCCTTATACAACGCATAATTGATGATATGGAAGATCCCTCCTTCCATTGCGACAAAACCAAACTCCGCCATCAGGTGGCCATCCCCAAGGACAGCGACACCAACGCCAAGTCCGGTGAGCATATAGCCGATCTGTGAGACGGAATGGTATGCCATCAGCCGCTTCACGTCTTTTTGCGGCAGGGCCATCGCAACCCCGATGAACATCGAGAGGATACCAAGGATGATGATCACCCAGCCGACTGTCACCACGTTCATGGTCAGGCCAAATAAGCTGAACGCGATCCTGAAGATGGCATAGAGGCATGCCATACTGGAGACGATCAGGATCGCAGTGATGGACGATGGCGCACTTGAATAGGTATCCGGAGTCCAGAAATGCATCGGAACAGCCCCTGACTTCATGGCAAGCGAGGTGATCATCAGGACGACTGCAACAAGCGAAAGACCTGTAAATTCGATAACCGATGCAATATAGGCAATATTCAGCGAATTGTACTGGCCATACAGCATTCCTACAGCGAAAAGGAAGAGCATGCCTGCAATCGCAGATATGAATCCATATTTCAGGCCGCCCTCGACTGAATATCCCCGGTTGATCCGGTATGCGGCAAGTGCAGCACCGGCAAGCGAGTTGATCTCAAGGAAGACAAAGAAGTTGAAGAGATCCCCTGTTGAGACCATTCCAAAGATCCCTGCCATCATCAGGAAGAGGAGGGCATAGTATCCATCCTGGCCGGTCTGTTTTGATTCGCTTGAGATCGAATACAGGGTGACTGCAAACATCATGATCGCTGCTGTCAGGATCATAAACGCCGACATCGCGTCGATCACAAAGATGATCCTGATAGGCACTCCTCCCGAATCAAACGGAATTGTAAGCGCTGAATCAAGTGCACCTAACGCATAGACGATTGTCCCGACGGTGAGGACTTCGTAGACGACAAGGAGTGCAGAAACCACCGTTGCCAGCATAGCCGCAATCGCCCAGGTGTTTCTGAGTTTCGAACTCACAAGCCCGATGAGTGGTATTGCAAAGGCTGCCAGCAGCGGAATGGCAACGAGAAGTGGTGCATACATGCTCATTCGCGGAGCCTCCTGATATGATTGGTCTCAACAGAGCCATAGTACCTGTACAGGACCATGGCAAACGCAAGCAGCAGTGCTGTTGTGGCAAGTCCGATGACAATATTTGTCACCGTCATCGCCTGCACGGTCGGCAGCACCATAAAGCCCTCGGGTGCATCCGTGTAGATAGGGGCAATCCCGGCACTCCGGTACCCCATCGTGACCAGGAAGAGGTTAACTGCTCCCTCGATTATCGCAAGGCCCATGATCATCTTGATCAGGTTCTTCTTGAGCAGAAGCGTTGCAATACCGATCCCGGCCAGCAGGACGATTGCCAGGTAGGGTATCTGTTCGATCATTTAGATCCTCTCCTTGATACCTGACAGAAGCGCAAGCAGGATGACACCGATTGCACCCACCACCTCGATACCAACCGCGATGTTCATGATCGGGATGACCCCTCCCGTGTTGAGATTGGCAGGACCTGGTCCAAAGGGAACAAACTCACCGAAAATGAGACCTCCCGGGAACAGCCAGTTGTAGAAGAAGCCGGCCCCAAGCACCATTGCCGAGAGCGCGGCAATGATAAAGAGCAGAAGCCCGGTGGACTCTAACGACTTCATCATCACCATCCGTATGATCCTGGTAAACTCCTGGTACCGGTATGCAAGCAGGAGAAGGAGTACACCTGATGCAAGGATTGCACCACCCTGGAAACCGCCGCCGGGCGTGACATGGCCATGGATGATGATATAGAGTCCATAGACCATGATGAAGGGAAAGAGGACGTCCGCTGCGGTCCTGACGATAAGACTCATCTGCATTATTCTTCCTCCCGTATTCGAAACATCAGCATCGTCCCAAGGGCGGCAGTAAACAGGACGACTGCTTCGCCGAGTGTGTCAAGGCCACGGTAGTCAAACAGGACAGCGGCAACGACATTATTTGCACCACTTTCCAGCTGGCTGTTCTCGATAAAATACCGGTCCATCGGGTGATCGGGCGGCTCTCCAAACGAGAGGCCGATTGCGATGACACCGAGCATCAGCACCATCAGCACCACGACGATGATTGAGAGTTGGCGTTTCATGGCTGGTCGGCCTCCTTTCGAACAGTGCCACGGATAGCGATCAAAAACGCTGCGGTTGTGAGACCAGCCCCGATAGCTGCCTCGGTAATGGCAACGTCCGGAGCCCTGAGAAGATAGAACTCGAGTGCAAGCAGCAGACTGAATATGCCAAATGAAATTGTGGCAGAGACAAGGTCTTTGAAGATGAAGACAAGGGCTGCAGTGATGATCAACCCGGTCAGGACGATTATATGGAGGAGGATCTCAATCATTTTTTTTCACCTCCTGCAGGCGGTCGACAACAGATGGATCCGGCAGCTGGCCGCTCTTGTGTGCAGCCCGTGCAATTGCATGGGCACCTGTTGCATTGGTAAATGCAACGGCGATGACCGCAAGCATTGTATGAGTGGCCAACGTCAGGTACTGGCGATCACCTGTTTCAGCAAGCAATCCTGCTGCATAGAGTATGACCCCGATCGCCAGAAATATCGTCCCGAATGTTGCCATTTTCGTCTCTGCATGGAGACGGGTGTAGACATCCGGGAACCTGAGGATGCCGATGACACCAAGAGCGTTAAAGAAGATCCCAATTACGATGCAGAGTGTAGCGGCGGTTGTCAGCGTCATAGTTCTCCTCCAATATACTTTGATATCGCGAGTGTTCCAAGGAACGAGAGGATGGCATAGACTAGTGCGACATCAACAAAGATCGTCTGTCCAAAATATGCAGCCATGAGGATCATCGATGCGACAATAATGGTGTTAATCGTATCAAATGCAACAACGCGGTCTGGAACCGTCGGTCCAAGAACCAGTCGGACCCCGGCGAGCAGTATCAGCAGGGCAAGTATGGTGATCGCAGCAAACAACACGTCGTTCATTCGGCTATCCTCCTGACCCATGCAGGGATATTGAAGAAGGTAAAGAGTTGCCCTGCCTCGATGACATCCTGGTCACGCAGCGCATCCGGGACATTGATCAGGTGTACATAGAGCTCACGGCTCTCTTCATGGATATCGACCGAGAGTGTGCCGGGTGTGAGCGTAATTGAGTTTGCCAGGATGAGAATACCCAGATCGGTCTTCATCCCGCTTTTGACCCTCAGGATCCCGGGCCTGATCCTGCCGGTGATCACCCGGCCTGCAACATCAATATTCGCCCTGGCCATCTCGATAAAAAGAGGAAAAACCGCATATATAACAAGAAGCAGGAGCCGCAGCGGATTTGCCATCCGGAACGATTCCGATCTGCAGAAGATCCGGTTTGCTGCAATACCAACGATCACAGCCACAATGAGACCAAAGACCAGCTCGGGTGCAGACCAGAGGAGAATCGTCCCTGATCCTGCTGTGAGCAGCAAGTATATCACAAACGCAGCAAGCGTTGTTGCAAGGAATCGCATCACGGGTGGATATCCCCCTTCGTGCAACGGCATTTCAGTCCCGGTTTATTAAATGAAATCTGCATAAACCGTAGATCGAACACCTGCCCTTTTTCTGTCATGAACAATAATGATCTTTTCTTAAAATATGGCTTTCCATCTACCTCTGGCGAAAATCCATCCATCCGGGGATACCATGAAGAAAAAAAATCATATGAAACAACAGTTTTTATACCGGGCGAAGGCGATTTCTTCCTGGTTCTCTCATGGATCATTTCTTCAGTTTCCTCCCATCACAAGAGCAATATATCCGCTTTGGTTAGCAAGCGCACTGGCTGCCGGATTGATGAATACCGTCAGCATATAGTCTTCAAAAACTCCGGATACGACCACCAGCACCGCGAGCACTCCCATACCAAGGAGCATCAGCAGAGGCACCTCTTCAGCCTTCTCCTGCCCGGATTCTTCCCCGGCTAAAAACATGGCATAGAATACTCTGGTAAATGCCACCAGTGTCAGGAAAGAGACCATAATTGCGATAATTGAAATGAACGGGTTAAATGCGAAGAGCGACTCATAAAGAAGTTTTTTCGATGCATGTCCGTTGAGCGGAGGTATGCCGACGATAGCAAGAGCCCCGATGATATACAAGCACATCGTTACTTTCATCGGCCGGCCACGCCCCTGGATCTCTTTGAGGTTCCTTGTTTTGCTTCGGAAGACCACCGCACCCGCCACCATGAAGAGGAGCCCTTTGAAGAGGATATAATTCATCATATGAAATATCCCCCCTTCCATTGCCATGAGCCCGTATTCTTCCATAAGGGGCTGGTTTCCGAGCACAGCGACACCGACGCCAAGGCCGCAAAGCATGTAGCCTACCTGGGAGACGGAATGGTATGCCATCAGCCGCTTGACATCCTGCTGGATAAGTGCCATGGTAATACCAATGAACATTGAGAGAATCCCAAGGGTGATGAGTACCCAGCCTATCGTGACGACGTTCAGCGTAAGGCCAAAAAGGGTGAAGATAATCCGGAAGATGGCATAGAGGCTGGCAATGCTGGATACGATGAGGAGTGGGATAATGGAGGATGGAGCGCTGGCATACGTGTCGGGTGTCCAGAAATGCATCGGAACAGACCCGGCTTTCATGGCAAGAGATGTGACCATGATAACGGCTGCAACCAGCGAAAGACCAGTCAGTTCGATGACAGAAGCGATATATGCGATATTCAGCGAGTTGTACTGGCCATACAGCATCCCGACAGCAAAAAGGAGGAAGAGAGCTGAAAGTTTTGAGATAAACCCGTATTTTATCGCCCCTTCGACCGCCAACCCCTGGTTAATCCTGTACCCAACAAGAACGATACCGGCCAGCGAGTTGATCTCAAGAAAGATAATGAAATTGAAGAGATCGCCGGTTGTGACCATTCCAAAGATCCCGGCCATCATCAGGAAAAAAAGTGTATAATACATGTCCTTACCGGTCTGTACGAACTCATCTGTCATTGAGTAGAGAAGAGCCGCACACATCATGACCGCTGCAATAAGAACCATGCATGCAGACATCGGGTCGATAACAAAGAGAATCCGGATCGGGATGCCGCCTGAATCAAATGGAATGGCAACTGAGGGATCAAGAGCCCCGAATGCATAGATGATTGTACCGTGTGTCAGCACCTCATGGGCGAGCAGAAGGCAACAGGCAACCGTCGCAACCGTCACAAGGATTGTCCAGGTATTGCGGATTCTTCTGCCAATCATACTGATAAGCGGTAGTGCGAACGCACCTATCAGGGGGATTGCGATCAGGAGAGGAACATAATGGTTCAATACTCTATACTCCAGGCAGGGGTAGTCTGGTCAGGCTCTTCTAACATGGTGTTTTACACCTGCTCTGCACGGTCAGCACGCAAGGATATGGTCCTCATCCAAAAAACTTTGATACAATACCATTATTATTTCTCTTTTATCAGACTCCCGGGCCACCCCTGGTGCTGCATTGTGCTTTTTTGACCGACGATGATTGGATATAGAACTGATGCCAAATAAACATGCACCAATGAAATCTCTCTTTGCTGGTGCAAATCCCCTTCACTGGTGCGATGCCTGCCATCTCCCGGTCCTTTCGAAACGCTGTGGTTGCGGTGGCGGCGCCCGGCCGGTTGCGGTTACCCCTCCCGGAGATCTCCGGCCTGCATTCTCTTATGATATCACTCTGATCAACCAGATATTCGAGGATGCATTTGGATCCCCCCTCATCCCGGACGGCCATCTCGTCCTTATGAACAAGGTCCCGGATCATGACCGGATGGAGGAGATCATCATCGGGGGTGCAGTCATCGCAGCCATCCGGTACCTGCCGGATGAAGGGAGATGGGAGGCGCTTCCGCGCATACATTGCATACGCCTGATGCAACCTGTGAAACGCTATGTTGTTGTGAGCGATGATGCTGCACCATTCATAGAGAATGGATCAAGTGTCCTTGCACCCGGAGTTGTGGAAATAGAACCCCATATCAACAAAGGTGATGAGGTCTTTGTCCTCACAGAAGACGGAACCTGTATTGGTGTTGGAAGGGCAAAAATGGGATCAGGAGAAGCAAAGCGTGCGGCTCGCGGCCAGGTTGTCCGCCTCCGGAAGAACAGCTCGCAGATATTTGTTCCCGGAACCTCCACCTGGAATGATGCGGTCATGGCAAACCGTGGGATACTGGAATCTATGGAGCAGAGTGCGATCAGTTTCATCAAAGAGGTTGCAGAGAACAAAAATCTTCCTCTTACCGTGTCATATTCAGGGGGAAAAGACAGTCTCGCCACGCTGATCCTTGCTTTAAAAGCAGTCGGGCCTGTTCCACTGATCTTTGCAGACACCGGTCTTGAATTTCCTGAAACATATGAAAATGTCTCAAGGGTAAGTCTGGAATATGGTGCTCCGATTTTCAGGGCAGATGGCGAAGCGGGTTTCTGGGAGACCTTCTCACAGAAAGGCCCCCCGGCAATAGATTTTCGGTGGTGCTGCAGGGCATGCAAACTCTCTCCCATTAAGAAACTGATAGAGAGAGAATGGGGTGAATGCCTCTCGCTCATCGGCCAGCGGAAATATGAATCAGCACGGCGGAAGAAGACCAGACGGATCTGGCGAAACCAGAATGTAGGCAATCAGCTTTCAGCTTCACCCATTCAGCACTGGAACGCCCTGCATGTCTGGCTGTACCTCTTTCAGGAGAAGGCACCATACAATCCACTCTATGAAATGGGGCTTGATCGGATCGGGTGTTATATCTGTCCGTCAAGTGATATCGCACATCTCCAGATGATAGCAGAACGCTATCCTATACTCTGGTCGAGATGGGAGTCGGCGGTCTGTGCATGGGGAGCAGCAGCAGGCCGGTCAAAAGGATGGTTTGAAAGCGGTGCATGGAGGGTGCACCGGGGAGGAATCAATGACGAGGATAGCCATTATTGATTATGGACTTGGAAATCTCCGGTCCGTCTTACGTGGAGTTGAGCGGGCCGGAGCATATGGTCACATCACCCATGATGCAGACGATATCGCATCTGCCGATGCCATCATTCTCCCCGGAGTCGGGGCATTTTCCGAAGGTATGGAGAAACTATCACCGATCAGGCAGAGTATCCTCTCTATCGCCGGGGAAGTGCCGCTCCTTGGGATCTGCCTGGGGATGCAGATGCTGATGGACGAAAGCGAGGAGCATGGAAGCCACCAGGGGCTCTCTCTGGTCCCTGGGCGTGTGCGGCGGTTTCAATCCATGCCCCATATGAAGGTACCCCAGATCGGCTGGAATACGATCTGCCATACTATCCCTGATGATCCACTGCTTGAAGGCATTCCCGATGAAAGTTATGTCTATTTTGTCCACTCATATTATGTGGACTGCCCGGAACGCTACCGGCTCTGCACAACCGATTACATTGTCCCGTATGCATCAGCAGTCAAAAACGGGCGTATCTATGGCGTCCAGTTCCACCCGGAGAAAAGCGGAGAGACAGGGCTTTTGCTTCTGCAGAACTTCATCGGGCTGGTCTAGTTTCTTTCCTCGCGAAACCAGATCATGGCTTCATACAGGATCAATGCAGCCAGCACCAGGCATCCACCAAGGAAGAAGGCCATGACAAATTCATGCAAAAAGGGGGGAAACGATATCGTCCCCTCAACACCCAGCCCTGTAACCCGCAGATCATCTGGTGGGGAAAGGACGATCGTATCGGCTGGATGGGCCAGGGTCGATAGATAGAGCGAGATGAGTGCTGTTCCTGCAACAAATACCCCCAGGGTGGCTGCATACTTTTTCATCATCCCGATTGCGCTTTGTCTTCCCGGAGCAACGATTAAGACCTGGTTCTTGACCCCATAGATCTTGACCTCCCGGCCTTTTGCACTCCAGCGCGTATCAACAACTTCGATGACGCCTGCATCAAGGAGGTTGCCCAGATGGTATTTTGCTGTTGTGAGCGGGATCTGCATCTCTTCTGCAAGTGCAGTTGTGGACTTGGGCCCACCAGACAGTCCCCTGAGGAGGTCGCCTGCAGTTGAGCTTCCCATTGCACGGGCAATCTTCTGGGCCTGTTCATCGCCTGGTTCCAGAAAAACGATCTCTTCAGCCATGGAGTTTCGAATATATCAATTCTTCAGCCTTTCTGAGCGCGTCAGGAATTGCCTCCCTGTCCTGGCCCGCCCCCTGTGCAAGTCCTGGTTTTCCGCCGCCCTTTCCACCGAGTATGGGGCAGATCTCCTTTATGATCTCACCTGCATTGACGGCATCGCTGCCTGAACCCATAACAACGATGACCCCATCTGCATTGGAAAAGAAAAGTGCGACACCCTTTTGATCAGCGATCCCGGTTGCGATATTTACAAGCTCTGATCGCGGGAGATCCATCTTGCGGATGACCACTTCTACCCCGCCGATCTCCTCGCCGTTCAGCTGCTCGATCTGGAGTTTTGCAAGCCTGGATTCCAGTGCTTCGATCTCTTTTCCTCGTTCCTTCCACTCGGTAAAGAATCGATCAACCGCCTGGGGGAGATGTTCGACCTGTACTGAGAGGGCTGCTGCAGATTCACTGAGTATATCCTGCAGATGCTGCATCGCATACACTGCAGCAAGCCCGGCAGAAAACTCAATTCGTTCGATACCGTCCTGAATATGCTCAATTCTCTGGATTTTGATAATCCCGATCTCGCCGCTGCTCCTGCAATGTGTCCCGCCGCAGGCCTGCACCTCAGGTCCCATCTGGACGATACGGATCTCTGATCCTGGAGGGACGCCTCCCTGGTAGAGGTCGAATCCATACTTCTGCTCGGCACGGTTTCGCTCCTCAACCTTGATAAAAGCCGGCAGATTCTCAAGGATCATATGGTTTGCAGCTATTTCTATTCGTTTTGCTTCTTCAGGTGTAATATGCGTGTAATGCCGTATATCCAGGCGTGCATTCTCAGTTCCTTTATGTGCTCCTGCCTGGTGAACATGAGGGCCGAGGATCTCTTTGCATGCCCGGAGGAGAATGTGCGTGCCGGTGTGGTGCCGCATCAGGGACCAGCGCCGCTCTTCATCAACGATCCCCTTGACCCGCTCACCCCGCTTCAGGACGCCGCCTTTAATCCTGTGGAGGATCCTGTCCTCTCGTGCGATAACTTCGTCAACACGGACAACATTGTCTGTGGTCACAAGAGTCCCGGTATCTGAGGGCTGGCCTCCTCCCTCTGGATAGAAGAGTGTCTGGTCCAGCACCACATACCCCTCGAAATAATCAATCACGATGGCATCAAACTCAAATTCATAGGGACGTTCATAGTAGATCTTTCTGGTGCGGGGGAGGCCGGCCACCCGATCATGATACCGGTCAAGATCTGATTCTTCAATGACCATCTCGGTCTCCGAATGCTTATCGGCAATGATGGAGTCGAGATCGTCTGGGAGGTTAAAATCAGCCCCCTCTTCAGTGAGAATGTCCCGCATCAGCCCGGTTGGGATGCCATGGGATTCATAAAGGGTGACCATCTCTGAAAGGGGAACCGGCTCGTTCTTTTTGATATGGTTCTGTGCAACTCTCTGCACAATCTTTCTGCCACGGGAGATGGTGGTCTCATATTTTGTTGTCTCCCGGTCAAGGATCTGGCGTATGATATCGGTATTTTGTTCGAAGTGATCGGGTCCAATTGATTCAATATGAAAGAGAACGAGATCGGAGAGTGTATCTTCCAGGTTGAGCTGGTTCATCATCCGGAGACTCCGTCTCAGCACAAGCCGTGCAAGATAACCTTCCCTGACATTGGATGGTACAATGCAGTCACCGATCATGTAGGCAAGACAGTGCGTATGATCGCAGAGTGCATAGATTGTCTCGATTGGAGCAATCATCTCTTCGAGCTTCTCAATAGGTACTCCGATTGTCTCTGCAACCTTACGCCGGAGATCGGTGAGTTTCTCACCCCTGATATCGATGAGGCCTGCATACTTTGCATTCAGGCCGATAATGTCGGTACATTCCTGGCTGTCAAAGAGATGGTCGAGCCCGGCTGATTTCATCAGGAGAGAGACCATCTCCGGATAGACGGCATCATAGATGGTTGGCGATCCCCTGGAAGCCCATACGAAACGTTCGAGTCCGTATCCTGTATCAACGATCCGAAGATCCATCGGGTAATAGTCCTTCCCGTCGATGAATACCGGAGGATGATCCGTTTTTATCCTCCCCAGATTCATAAAGACGAGTGTGGCAACTTCAAGACCGCCGATGAGCACCTCAACGCTTGGTCCGGCATTTCCGCCACCGTACCAGGGATGCTCTTTAAAGGTGACGTCCTGTATATCCCCTCCAATTGATTTGAGAAAATCAGCGCAGTACTCAACTGTTTCTTCTTTCCAGTAGATCTCTTCATCATCTCTATTGAAAGCATGATGCGCCATCATTTCAAAGCAGGTTAGATGGCGGCCTGATCTTCCCACCGAATCAAGATCATTCAACCGGATACAGGGTTGTGAGATGGCAAGCGGATTGGCTGGCGGAGGTGAGACTCCACCGGTGACAAACGGCTGGAAGTCTGCAATGGATGCAATGGTAAGATAAATATCGTCACGCCATCGTGCTGCAACCGGGTATCGGTTGATGCGGGTATGGTTGTTCACCTCAAAAAAAGAAAGGAAGGCTTCCCTCATCTCATCTGGAGAATGGGGCGAAAATACCGGATCTCCAATGAAGGAATATGGTTCACAGGGAGCATCCCCGCATAATTCACGATCCGGGTCAAGCGTCCAGAAGGCAGCATCACAGGAACTGCAGATCTTTCTTACAAACCCATTGGATCGGAAATAGTCCAGCTCATATTCTTCTGAAAGCATGTATAAATCACGTGCTTGATATACGTTCAATCCGTCACCATATATGGTTTCTCTTTGTATTCAGGCATCCAAACTCCCATTGGCTTCTCCTGCATACCAGAGATCAAACTCTTCATAGAGATTGCATATCTCTGCGATGCGGACCGCTATGCTGTGCCAGCAGGCTCCACCACGGTAGAGGAAATCGTCACAGGTGCAAAAATCATCTTCAACGATATATTCGTCCGATCTCCCCACAACCACCCAGAAATCTCTGTATTTCTTAACATTGCCATGTTCGGCAGCACGGATTGCCTTTTCTCCCCGTTCCTGGTAGGCATGGATGAGGGACTCTCGCACACGATCCGAGAGACGCCGTTTTTGTTGTAAGAGTGTCCATGGATCGATCATACCAAAAGACAGCTCTCTGGTGGATCAGAAATATAGGTCCACCCCATCCTCATTGCAAGTGCCTTCATCCCGGGAGATTCGAGTGCATAATGGGTTGCCTCAATGCAGGGGAGGGGGGCAAGACGTGCCGTGCTATGCTTCATCTCCGAGGATATGAAGGCGTCAGCTCCAAGATCAAGGGCCTGCTCCATGAGGTCCTGCGAAAACCCGGACCCGCCGACAACCGCCACCCTGTCCAGCCGGTCGATTGTGCCGTAGACCCTGACGCCGCATCCAAGCTTCAGGATCAGCTGGTTCAAAGTGAGGGGGCAGTCCCCGACGATGCCCATAGTCATCCGTGCCCGGTTTGACAGGCCTATCATATCGGCAAGGGCATCATTGATTCCCCCTTCGGCATGATCGAAGTTTGTGTGCATCACAAACAGGTTGATCTCGTTCTTAAGGAGGATATGCAATATGCGCGCTGTAGTTCCTGTAATCCTGGTCACGGGAGTGAACAGCGGGGTATGGTGCACGACAAGCATATCAGCACCAATGGACTCGGCGGTTGTAATTGCATGTATGGTTGGATCGAGAGCGCAGCAGATAACATCGATATCTTCTGTTCCTTCGACAACGAGCCCGATTTTATCAGAATCAAACTCTTCCGCATGATCGAACGGGGCAATTTCTTCCATCATGTTGAGAAATGCCGATATCTTCATGGTTCTATCTTCTCTACAGGAAAGGAGATAGGTGTTGTGTATGATATTATTACCTTCAATAATAATAAGGAGCCTTTTTTAATGCAGGGGGAGTATAATGCGTATGGAAAAGTCCATCGATGAGATATATCTGAGAATTCGCGATGGAAGTGCCGTTGTTGTCACTGCTGAGGAGATGCCTGATATCGTCGCTGAGCTGGGCGAGGAAGATGCGCTTCGGGAGGTCGATGTGGTGACCACCGGTACCTTCGGTGCGATGTGCTCATCAGGTGCATTCTTCAATTTCGGGCATGCAGATCCCCCGATCAGGATGGAGCGTATCTGGCTTAATGATGTTGAGGCTTATGCAGGGATCGCTGCTGTCGATGCCTATATTGGTGCCACCCAGGAGTCCACGACCGAAGGGGCAGGGTATGGAGGGGCACATGTCATCGAGGATCTCGTCTCAGGAAGGCAGATTGAGCTTCGTGCCATCTCGAAAGGGACAGACTGCTATCCCAGGAGAACGATCAGAACCGAACTTTTGCTCGGAGACCTGAACCAGGCGGTGATGGTGAACCCACGAAACGCATACCAGCGGTATAATGCTGTTACAAACCGGTCTGATCGCACCCTGAACACCTATATGGGGATGCTTCTGCCACAGATGGGTAATATTTCATACTCGGGGGCAGGCGTTCTCTCTCCCCTTGCCAATGATCCCCGCCTCTCCCTTACCGGATCCGGCGTTCCGATCTTTCTTGGTGGGGGAACCGGGGTCATTGTCGGAGAAGGGACACAGAGTTCACCCTCAAACGGTTTTGCGAATCTTATGGTCAGCGGGGATCTCAACTCCATGAGTCCGGATCATCTCCGTGCTGCAAGTTTCACCGGTTATGGCGTCACGCTCTATGTCGGGATCGGGATGGCGTTTCCTGTGCTGAATACAGATATTGTTAAAAACACAGCAGTACGGGATGAAGATCTGGTAACCTCAATTGTTGATTATGGTATCCCGAGGAGAGACCGGCCTGTGGTGAAAACGGTTACATATGCCGAGCTGAAGAGCGGTATGGTCGAGATCGATGGTCAGCAGGTTCGCACATCTTCTCTCTCCAGTTTCAGTCATGCCCGGGATATCGCTCTTGAACTGAAGAAGAGGGTGGAAGACGGGATATTTCTGCCTGCTCTCCCGACGCGCCCGATCAATTTTGAGAAAACAAATCGTCCGATGAGAGAGACGCGCCAGACGCCACAGGTGCGCGAGATTATGGATCCGCATGTTGTCACCATCACAGAAGATGAGCTGGTGAAGACTGCGGCACGAAAACTCCTCAAAGGCGAGACGAACCATCTGCCGGTGATCGATGCGCAGGAGAAGCTTGTTGGGATAATCACAACGTATGACGTTTCAAAGTCAGTCCTTCGTGATGGTGAAGCCCTCAAAGTCTCTGAGATCATGACGAAAAACGTGATCGTGGTTGCTCCGGATGAGCCGGTGGATGTTGCGGCACACCGGCTCAAACAGCATAATATCAGTGCGCTTCCGGTTATTAATCCTGATTACCGGGTTATTGGGATATTACATGCGGTTGATCTCGGAAAACTCATTTCGAGGTGGCAGTCATGAAGCTCCTGCTCATTATACAGAGAAGTGTTGTCCGGCACCCGCTCATTGCACAGGTTGTCCTTGAGACAGGGGTGTTGATCAATGTCGAACGGGCTCATATCGATGCAAATGAAGGCTGGGTGCTGATCGATATTCCAGAACATGAACTTGACAGAATTTCCAATCGGTTTACCGAGCTTGGTGTGGAGGTCAAAACGATTGAAAATGCCGTGGTTCATGATGATCACGAATGTGTCGAATGTGGTGCCTGCCTGAGCATATGTCCGCAGGAGGTGTTCTCATTAGATCCTGCATTCCATCTCCGGATCGAAGAGGACCGGTGCATCCTGTGTGGCAGGTGCGTTCCCGCCTGTCCACACCAGGCGCTCTCCATCAGGCAATGATCCGGGAGCATTTCCAGTTCAGGCAGACGGTTACGACAATCCTGGCCGATCAACTTGATCATATCGAGGCAGCAAAGCAGGCGATTATGGATGCCCGGCAGGTGATAGAGATGGTGGTCTCTGCAGATCCTTTCTTTTTATCAACGTTTGATCCCTATGATCCCGGGTTTTATGATCCCGTGATCCGGCGGATGGTAGATGCCGCATATGAAGCAGATGTCGGCCCGATGGCAGCAGTTGCCGGAACAATAGCATGGTCCGGAGTGGAGGCGATGCAGGAGGCTGGCGCTTTGTTTGGTGTCGTTGATAACGGGGGCGATATTGCGCTTTTTTCAGACCGGACGCTGAGGATCGGGATCTATTCTGGAACAGGGAGCAAAAGGGCCTATTTAATCCCACCTGTCGAGGAAATCTGTGGTGTCTGTACCTCATCCGCAACAATCGGACACTCGATTTCGCTTGGGTCTGCAGATGCTGTCACGGTCTTTTCGTCTCATGTATCTGGAGCAGACGCCTGGGCGACTGCGCTCTGCAACAAGCTAACACCAGATGATCTATCAGCATTTGATACCCTTGCCGGGTCGTCTGCTCGCGGGGCAGTCGCGATCTTTTCAGATACACTTTATTCGTTTGGATCGGTTCCTGAGATTGTGCCTGCCAGGGTTGATTTCGGGCTGATCACCCGGGGGATCTGATCTACTCCAGCTCTTCTGTATACCGTATGGCAGCCTGGAGGCCATTTTTACCCTTGAATGTGGCAATGATGTCATCATCGCAGCGGATCTGGATCGCCGGTGTTTCTCCCTCTACCAGGAAATAGAGTTCATAAAGGTCAATCTCCTCAAGAAAGACCCCTCTTTCAAGACTGGATGCCGGTTGAAGGAGGAGGCGGTCGGTGATCATCGCTGAAGGTTCTTCTGAGAATGCATAGATGTATACCTGGTACGCATTGAGAAAATCTGACACAAGGAGTTGGGATCTGATCTCTTGATCAAGTCCTGCAATGGCGCGTGCCAGCCGGAACTCATCTTCACCTGCATATTCAAGAAGCTCATCTGCTATCTCAAAGAGGGTGGCATTATGGGTCACAAGATATATTGTCCTTTTTAGATCCATAATAGTGTGTGAAAGATGAAGAGGTCGACTGGGACATCTACCACCGGATTACCATTGGAGAAGTGGATACTGTTGCAGCTGTTCAGCATGTCACCGGGTATTCAAAAGCAGCCGTCATAGCTTCAGTTGAACGATTGAAGTGGTATCTGCTTATCACAGAGTCTGATGGATGCCTGAAGCCGCTTGAGCTCTCAGAGATGCTGTTTGCCTGTTCGATCCGGTATACGCAGGACCTTCCGGTAACAATTGACAATGGCGTCATAAAACTGAGGCGGGAGGACTGATCGGGATGGTCGATGCTGCCATTCTCAGAATCGGGCACCGGCATGATCGTGACCAGCGTGTGACAACGCATGTCGGCCTGACCGGGCGTGCACTCGGTGCACAGGGAATGTACCTTGCAGCAGATGACCCTGGTGTTGTCGAGAGCATTATAGGTGTGGCACGACGGTTCGGGGGATCCTTTTTTGTAGAAGGTAAGGTTTCATGGCGCTCCTGTATTCGCCTGTTCAAGGAATCCGGTGGCTGTGTCGTGCATCTCACGATGTACGGCATTCCCATCCAGCAGGTAATCAGCGAGATCCGGCAATCCGATCAGGTGCTGGTCATTGTTGGAGCAGAGAAAGTCCCGGGTGAGATATATGGTCTTTCTGACTATAATGTCGCAGTCACAAACCAGCCGCACTCAGAGATAGCAAGTCTTGCTATCTTTCTGGACAGGCTTTTTGAGGGGCGGGAACTTGATTTTGAGTTTACTGAACCCGAGATATCTGTCATCCCGACAGAAAGGGGCAAAGAAATGGTGGGACGGTGAGGGAGACTGTACTGATTGCAGGGTATGCCACGCGGCATGTGGCCCGATCTGCCCGAAGGGCAGGGTATCGTGTCTGCGCGGTAGATCATTTCTGTGATCTTGATCTCGAGTGGTGTGTTGATGATGCTGAACGTTTTGAGGAGCTGGCAGATATTTCCGGTGCTATTGCAGAGATCTGCTCACGGAATACGGTTGATCATCTTGTACTCACCTCCGGGGCGGAGCATGAGATCTGCCCCGGTATCCCGCGCGCCGGTACCGCCCCCGGAATGATGCGGAGGTTTCTTGATAAATCCGAGATGCAGACGTTTTTTGAAGAGCATTCTGTGCTGCACCCGGGCCTTGCCGGTGATGATGAGTATCCGGTGATGATGAAGCCAAAAACGGGTGCCGGCGGCTGGAGAAACGCAGTTGTCCGTTCGTCTGAAGAAAAAGAAGCCTGGATCTCCACAATTGATCTCCCCTACATCAGCCAGCAGTTTGTGTCTGGCATGCCAGCGAGCGTCTCCTGTATTTCAGATGGAAAAAGAGCGGTCGCCGTTGCTGCAAATGAGCAGATACTGAGGGGAAATGGTCCGTCTTGCTATGGGTTTGCCGGCTCGATTACTCCCTGCGATCATCCGCTCGCCGGCGAGATGATGGCTGTTGCCGAACATATTGTTGCGGCAAGCGGCTGTGTCGGATCAATTGGCGTTGATTTTGTACTGTCGGATTCAGTGGTAGCTATTGAGGTGAATCCAAGGTTCCAGGCGACGCTTGATACTGTCGAGGGATCAACCGGTCTGAACCTTTTTTCACTTCATATGGATGCATGTGCAGGAATTCTTCCGGTGAAGCGGCCGGACGCACGCCGGTATGCTGCACGCCGGATCCTCTTTGCAGACAAGGATTTCATGATCCGATCAAACCTTGTGAGGTTTGCTCCGATCATTTGTGATATTCCGCCACCGGGGACAGAATTCAATGCTGGTGATGCGGTTGTCAGCGTCTTTGGGTACGGGGAGTCACGGGACCATGCCCTCTGCATGCTGGATAACCATATTAATATCATCCGCCCATACCTTGGACAATGAAAGATGTGGAAGATCTTCTGCAGATATCGCCAATCCATGCATATTTCCTTCGTCTTGTCGGAGATGAGGGGATCAGGCTCCTCAGGAAGTTTCCTGATACCGGAGAGCATAGCGACGAGGAGCTTGCTGAAATCACCGAGATCAACCTGAATTCGGTCAGGCATACTCTCTATTCTCTGTATGAACGAAGACTTGCCGAATACAGGAGAGTGAAGGATAATGAGACCGGCTGGCTTACATATCTCTGGCATCTGAGACTTGACAACCTCAATTCTATTCTTGCAGAAGAACTGGAGAGAGTGAGAGAGAAACTCGCCATCCGTCTGAAGTATGAAGAAGAGAATGATTTCTATACCTGCAGGACATGCGGTGCATTGCATACATTTAACGATGCGGTGCCAATTGATTTCTTCTGTACAAACTGCGATGTATCGCTCTCCCATTTTGATAATGAAATGCTTGTATCCACGCTTCGGAAAAGGCTGGATGCGATAGAAGAATCTCTTAGATGACAGAAAAATCCCCTGGATGATTGTACTGAAGTAATGGCTGGCCCAATCAACAATCCCAACTCATTTTTCGGTTCAGGGACTGGTCCCGGTCAGGGTTTGAATCGACAGTCTGCTCCTGACCCCGGTTGTACTGGTGATCATGATTTTGTCTCTGAGCAGGATTGTCTTGATCTTCTGATCGCATCGGGATGCTCAAAGAAGGTGGTTGCCCATTCGCATACGGTCAGATCGGTTGTGGATGAGTATACCGGTGATCAGGCTGTCTGTAGAGGTGAGACCACGTGTGGTGCATTGCTCCATGATATCGGACGATCACAGAGTCATGGCCTTGATCATTCAATCATCGGGGGAGATATCTGCCGGGACCTCGGACTGCCTGAGAATATCGCACAGATAGTGGAGCGGCATCTCGGGGCGGGCCAGACGGCTGATGAATGTATACTGCTTGGCCTTCCCCCACGGAACTGCATGCCGGAGACGCTGGCAGAACAGATAGTCGCTCATGCTGATAATCTCGTAAAAGGAGATCAGGTCATGCATATTGAAGAGCGGATGATGAAGATAGTTGATCTCCCGCGGAAGAAGCGGAAACGGACCTTCAGGCTTGCTCTTCTGATGGAACTTTTTCGACGATAAACAAGGGAATGCGTCCATACAACACTTCGACTAGAGAATTGTGCGATTTCGAGGATCAGATCAGAGGATGGTCTTTTCTGCGAGGATCAGAGAATGGTTTGTTCTGCGAGGATCAGAGGATGGTTTGTTCTGCGAGGATCAGAGAATGATCCGTTTAACATGGGGCAGCTCACGAAGGTCTTCAGCCACCCCATGCGGGAGGGGTCCGTCGATGATCATCACAAGTTTGGGTTCTTCTGAATAGATTGGATCGGTAACAAAGAGCTGGCGGATCGAGAGGTCATAGCCCGCAAGAATGTTCACTGCTGATGCCACGATATGCTTGTCAGCGGCATTTTTTGGAATCAGCGTGATGATCGCAAGACCGAGGGCTTCGGCGACCTGCGAGAGATCCGGTGTTACCCGGATGTTGCAGAAGACCTGCCGGAGTGATTCGTTATTCAAAATGCTGCGGGCAGTTGCGTCCACGACACGCCGATCGACACCGATTGCACGCGCCACCTGGGTTGCCGGCATCTCGATTCCGTTTGCGGTTATACGTCCGGATGCATTGACACCAAATCCATTGTCAAGGAGGAAACGGACGACACGGAGCTGTGAGGGGGATTCTGAGAAGGCATCAATGACAGCAGACCACATACTCAGGAGATAATAGATCTTCTGACGGAAAAAGGATGCGCTGTAGGAATGAACCTGGTGCATGATCCGCCGGGAGGAGAGGTGCAGGGGTGTATGGGGAGGTGGAGATGTAGTGGATAGAGGGTATGTAGGATATGGTGTGGAGTGCGATTGTATGCGGTGGGAGGTACGGCCCCATCTCACACCGGGTGGTGGATCGGATGCTTCCGGAATGAGGGGATTGTTGTATACCGCATAATAATTGACCTCGCTGTATCGTCTGATACCGTGGGGATGAAAGATAGCAGATGCGAAAAGAGAGGAGGAGGAGGATTTTAGGATCGAAAACAGGCTAATCCCCGCCATTTCAATGGTGTGATACAGCCGCCTCCACATCACCACAATGTATATTACATATGGTGTAGCATAGTATTTTTAATGGTAAAACGTGAGCATTGGATAAGCGCGAGAGGCTGCGTATACAATGTTAATTACCAT
>QZAC01000223.1 GCA_003838065.1 Methanocalculus sp. MSAO_Arc2 | reverse complement strand
GGGTGGATGGTTCTGGTGACAATTTCTTCCCTGAGCGGGGTGAGGAGGACGCTGTATGCCTCGCTGCTCTCGCCAGCGATCTCTGCATCGAATGCAATCCATGCCTCGGCATCTTTGAGCCGGTGCATCTCTCTACCATTGATATCCTCGGTCACGAAGGCGTCGGTGTCCAGGTCACCAAATGCCGTCTCGACATAGATGACCGGGTCAAAGATGATGTTTGCGACAAACCAGCCGTCACGAGCGATATTTTCTGCGGTATGGCTTCCCTTGAAGAGAGCCAGGCTATAGCGGTTATTTCTGTAGATGACGCCCATTGGTGCGGCGTTGCCGCGGGTGGTGCCGATCACCTCGTTGATGCCCTCCCTGAGGATGGTGCTCCTGGTGGACGGATTGCCGGGGCCGGTGGTGCGGGAAGGTTTCAATCCCATCGCCACCCCTCAGTCAGTGCCAGGTAGATCCCGGCGATGGCGATGTCGGCAAGCGATCCCGGGTTGATCCCATGCGCAATGCACTCTTCGTCAAAATCCGTGATCGACAGTTCACCACGGCAGACAGCTGCTGCTTTCAGTCGTGTCTCTTCAGCAACCGTGTCCCCGAACTTCTTTGCGATGAAGGTGTCTTTAACCTCTGCCATCATTTCAATGAAGGTGCGGCTGATCATCGCCGCACCGTTTTCGAGTGTCCCGCTGGTATGCAGCCGGTCTGCAAACCTTCTGGTGAGCGAAAAGCCGTTTATCCATTCCTGGCAGACCATATCGCGGGGGGCAGAGTATGTCATCACATCGTGGAGGGTCATCCCTTCATCCCGGATCCGCTGCAGTGACCCGGGGTCGTTTATGTCAAGGTCGTCAGATTCAATAACCCTCACCTGTGTCTCTGCGAATGCCTGGTAGAAGAGGATCGCATCAGACACGGTCGTCTCCTGGATCAGCCTGAGGGCACCGGGGATATCACCACCGGCAACAAGCGGCAGAAGAAGGATGAAGGCCCCGAAATGGGTGTTTCCTCCCGCATGGCAGTTGGTCCGGATCACTGCATCATACAATCCAGCGCCAATATGTAATTCGCCCCGCTCGACTGCATCAAGCGCTGGACGGCAGGCGATAATGGAGGCGAGGAAATGTTCAAGCCGGGTATCTTGATAGTCATGGCACCGGTCCACGTTCCCTGGTTTTGGGTGTGCGGTCACCTCGAGCATCATCGCAAGCTGAGCATACTCAGCACGTGATGTCGGCGGGCACTTCACAAAAGATCTCCTCCATGATCTTCTCTGCAAGCCTGCGTTTCTGTTTCATATATTCGATCTTTGATACCCCGATCCCTTGTAAGGTCATATCACGGAACATGCAGGGAGTAGAGCTCTTGCAGCACCAGGTAAGGCTCCCAAAGCAGGTATGTGGACCTTCAGAAAGCAGCGTATCTGCAGTTGACCGCTTCTTCAGTTCGGCATAGTCTGCACGAGACATGTTGCTTCCTTTCAGGATGGGGAGGAGCGGACACTCCTTCACCGGCATACAACAGAAGGTAAGTGCCCGGAGATCTCCGCCCCGGCAGAGTTGTTTTGGTGCATTATACCACCCGACATCATCAGCATACCGGCTGATAGCAGCATCAAGACCTTTCAGCGTCCGCAAATCAGCCCTGCGTGCGAGCGAGACCATATCGGCGCCATGGGAGAACTGTTCCATCATCCGGTCATACGAGTTCATCGAGTTGTTGGCGATGATCTGGAGCGGGCACGCGTTTCTGATCTGGCGGATTTTCTGGTACCCAAAGTCCATCAGGTCAATATGAATGATATCAGCACCTGCCTTCCAGAGTGCCCGGGCAAGTCCCCGTTCATCAACCAGGCCGGCGCGGATCTTTACTGAGACGCAAATATCCAGCTTCTTGAGTGCTTTGATGATATCGCAGAGGTTATGGTGTTCATAGAGATACCGTTCCCCTGCGCCTGCGTTGATCATTGGCAGCTGGCGGCAGTGGGCATCGATCTCATAGACGGCGATATCACCCAGTTCTTCTGCAAGATGTACAAAGGAGGCGGGTTTTGTTCCCCGGAGGTTGATCCCGGCGACAATGTCAGATCCCTTCAGCTTCTCGACTTCAGCTTTTATACCGGCAACCGGATCGGGGAAGAAGAATTCAGATCTCCCGGCTTCAGCAAGGTCATGGCTTGCAAGAATGGTCTCGTCATCGATTGAGAAGCCTCCCAGGAATGCGGCACCAATATGTCCTGCACGCTCAAGCGCATATGCCGCATCCACGATTCCTGCCATGGATGCAAGCGCAATTGGTGTCCTGACGATCTGCTGGTTCATCAGGAGTTCAAAGCGTTTGTACGCCTCCATCATGATTCACTATAATTAGAAATGATAGTGTATATCCCTTTGGATCTATCCGGGAACTTGACGTCCTGAAACATGCAGCTTATCAAAACCAGCTCACCAGCCCAACCCGGATCGATAACACTTTTTACCTGTAGTTGTAACACTTTTCTCTTATGGCAAAGAAAGGCTTACTCCTGATCGGACATGGGAGCAAACTCCCATACAACAAAGAGCTCGTTGAGAACACCGCTGCATTCATCGCTGCAGAACATAATGGCTACATTGTCAAAGCCGGGTTCATGAGCATGAACGAACCAACAGTCGAGGAGTCGATTAAGGCATTTGAAGCAGAAGAGATCGACTGCCTGGTTGTGGTGCCGCTCTTCCTTGCAAAAGGTGTGCATATCGTAAAAGACATCCCGGGCATCCTCGGTTTAAAAGAGGGAGAAAAGAAGGGCGTTTTGAAGCAGAATGATAAGGATATCCCGCTTCTCTATGCTGACCCGATTGGATCAGATCCGCTCCTTGCAGAGCTGATGGTTAAGAATGCGGAGAACGCCATCCGCGATCTTCTCTGATTCTCCCCATGCGCGTGCTCGTCCTTGATACCATCCATGGTGGAAGTGTAATCGCCTCTGCTCTCCGAACGCAGGGGCATACTGTTGACTGTGTGGATGTATACCGTGGAGAAGAAGGGATCGACCAGGATACAGCTTTCTCCAGACAGTATTCCTGCTGTATCGCGCCGGTACATCTTGATCCTGCACACCCTCTCCTCCATGCAGGCCACACCATAATCACCCATCACCAGGCGGTGGGCATCCTGATCGGATCAGATCCCCCTCACCCGATGATCGAAATCACCGGAGCGCGTGGAAAGACAACCACTGCCTGGGCGCTCGCCTCTCTTATGACAGGACCCGGCATCCTGCATACGTCATCTGGGACCTCTGTCTATCCGGAACAGCGCATCTCCGGCAGATCAGGCATCACCCCGGCATCACTTCTTGAACCTGCACAAAAGGCGCGTTCAATAAACGGGTGGTTCATCGGGGAATGCTCGCTAGGAGTCTCAGGTCGCGGGGATCTCGGAATCCTCACATCAGCTGGCGACTACACGATCGCACGCAACAAAAAATCTGCTCTTGCCGCAAAGCTTGAGCACCTCAAGACCTGCCGCACCCTTCTCCTGCCGGATGGAATCCAGCGAAAAGATCATCCAGACCAGCATACCGTCTCAGATATAGCAGTCTGCAACGGCACAACAATGACATACGATTATAACGGGACCTGCGGATCATTTGACAATCCCCTGCTCTCCCTGCAGGGGTACCGTGAGCCGCTCCTGACTGCAACCGCCGCTGCATGCCTCCTTTCTATTGATCCGTTTCCCCTCGGGTCGTTTGAGGCGCTCCCGGGACGCATGAGATCATCAACAAAGGACGGATGTCTTATCGTTGATGCATCAAACAGCGGGACGACCCGCCATACCACAATTGAAGCAGCCCGGTATGCCCGCCAGATGTGGCCGGGTGCACTGCTCCATCTTGTCATCGGCCAGGATGAGCATGCCGTCTGTGAAAATTTCCCTATGAGCGAGATAGAGCATGCGATTCTCGAGGTCCAGCCCGACTGGCTTACGGTTGTATCACGTGATCATAACCCGGATCTTCTCTGCCGCCATCCAGGATCGTTTGCCGCCTCATCTCTTGATGAAGCGGTTCATTCCAGCGATAAGAAACCTGATACCATTCTACTCCTCGCAGTCAAGACATGGAGGTAATAATTGATGCACTACATTCAGCCAAGACCAAGTTCCATTGTTGCCGCACTCTATACCGCCCGCGACCTGGGTGTTGATGTTGCCATACTGCACGGCCCCTCGGGGTGTTCATTTAAACATGCCCGTCTCCTCGAAGAAGATGGTCTGCGTGTGATCACGACCTCCCTCTGCGAGAACGAGTTCATCTTCGGCGGCCAGCCGTTGCTTGAGGACGTCCTTCGCTATGCAGAAGACCATTTCTCTCCCCGTCGGATGGCGGTTGTCGGGACCTGTGTCTCGATGATCATCGGCGAGGATATGCAGGCAGCAATTGACTCTTCCGGCATCACCACCCCGACAATACCAATGGATATTCATGCAGGTTATTCTGAGAATATTGATGGTGTTATTGCAGCTCTTGAACCGGCAGCCGAAGCAGGCTGGATATCTGAAGAGGAGATGAACCGGCAGCGCATGCTCCTCGCACGCGCAAATGAGGTGGAACGGCTCCGGGGTGCTGCATCACGGCGGTATATCGAGCCCGAACGTGGTGATCTGAAGCATATTGCCGCTGCTGCGCTTCTTGATCGTGCACGGAGTAAAAAGAAGGGTATGGCAGTCATGAATGCAAAGAAAGAGACTGCATATATGTTCATAGACGAGCTGCTTGCCCTTCATGAGGCTGCACCGGATGCCGATATCACCTATACTGCAAACCTTGCGGACCGGGGCCTTCCGAAAGTCCGGGCTGATGCAAAACGGATCAAAAAGGAGTGTGGAGATCGCGGGCTTCATCCTGAGGAGCTGGGAGCGCTTGATGAATATGGTGCACTTGGAGACGACATCGGAGGCGCCATCCTGGAAAGAAACCCTGATTTTCTCCTGATCGTTGGTGTTCCGCATGCTGTGCCGCCGGAATATACACAGGGAATCGAGGTCTTCTCGATCACAAACGGTCCCCGGCAGGTGGCCCCCCTGCGCGAACTTGGCCACCGGTATGTCATGGTGGAGATCGACCTTCATCCAAAGACACTTGGTGTACGGTCAATTGTTGAAGCCGAGTTTGGTGCAGTGCTCAGGAGCATGTGATGCGCACCATCCTGATCTCCGGGGACCGTTCCGGGTGTGGAAAGACAAGCATTACGCTTGCCATATCTGCCATCCTGGCAAAGAAAGTGCAGGTCCAGACCTATAAGGTCGGGATGGATTATATCGATCCCTCCTACCTGACCGGTGTCACCGGTCGGCCCTGCAGGAACCTGGATAGCTACGTCCTTCATGACGACGCACTCCGCGGTGTGTATGCACATGCGGCACAGGGTGCAGCGATCGGTATTATCGAAGGTGTCCGGGGCCTGTATGAGGGTGCTGAAGTCCTCGGTGATGTCGGGAGCACCGCCTCGATTGCCAAGGCGCTTGGAGTGAATGTTGTTCTAGTTATCAATGCGAAAAGCATCACCCGGAGTGCTGCTGCGATTGTGAAGGGATTCATGGCATTTGATCCCGGTGTCAGGATCAAGGGAGTAATCCTGAACAACATCTCCCCCGGCAGGCATCTTGAGAAGGCGAAGGGCGCGATCGAACACTATTGCGGGATACCGGTTATCGGGGCTGTTCCGCATACCCCCCAGATGGAGCTTGCGATGCGGCATCTCGGGCTTGTTCCCTATCGTGAAGGAGAAAGCGATTCTGACTTTACTGAACGGATTAGCGAGATAACCCGTGTCATAGAAGAGTATATTGATATGGACGCGCTCATCGCGCTTGCAGAAGAGCCACAGCAGGCGGGTGACCCCCACCCTGTTCTGGCTCAGAAGCAGGAAGCGGATCTCAGGATCGGTATTGCCTATGACGAGGCCTTCAATTTTTACTATGCTGATCTCTTCGATCTGCTCCATGCACAGGGAGCCCGCCCTGTCTTCTTCTCACTGATCCACGATTCTCTCCCTGATGCGGACGGCTATATCATCGGAGGCGGATATCCCGAACTCTATGGCCGCAAACTGGAGGAGAACGCCTCTATGCGGGAAGCGATAGTGAAGGCGGCACACAACGGCATTCCAATCTATGCCGAGTGCGGCGGGCTGATGTACCTCTGCCGATCCATACACACAAAGGGTGGATGGCAGGGCCAGGAAAGTGCTGAAACACACCAGATGTGTGGTTTCTTCCCGGGTGATGCGTCCATTCCATCCCGGCGGGTGCTTGGCTATGTTGAGGGCAGATCATGTGGCGGCCTGATGGGGCAGTCACGTTTTCGTGGCCATGAATTCCATTACAGCGAGATTGTAATGACCCCTGGTGAGAAGTATATATTCCATCTCTCAAGGGGAGAGGGTATCAATGGAGGAATGGACGGTATTATCCGGAATAATGCCATCGGGAGTTATGCTCACCTCCATCCGGTTGCAAGCAGTGATATGTTTGCATCCTTTCTCTCTGCCTGCCGGGATGGGAGCGTTTGAAAACGCAACACATACATTGATCTTTGTTCCAATACCTGATCATGGAAATCTATATCGACGGACAATTTGTTCCTGAGACAGAGGCGAAGGTCTCGGTCTTTGACCATGGGTTCCTCTATGGAGATGGGGTATTTGAAGGGATCAGGAGTTATAACGGGAAAATATTCCGCCTGATGGATCATATCGACCGGCTGTATGATTCGGCAAAGACCATTGATATGGCCGTCCCGGTCTCAAAAGAGGAGTTTGCCGATATCATCATCGAGACGGTCCGGAGAAACGGGTTACAAGACGGATATATCCGGCCTATCGTCACCCGGGGCACCGGGACAATGGGGCTTGACCCCCGCAAATGCCCAAATCCCACGATCATCTGTATCGCAATTGAGTGGGGTGCGATGTATGGTGATCTCTATGAGAAGGGGCTGACCGCTGTCACCGTTGCAGTCCGGAGAAACTCACCAGATGCTCTTCCGCCAAACGTCAAGAGCCTGAATTATTTGAATAATATCCTCGCCAAGATCGAGGCAAACTATAAGGGAGGAGATGAAGCGATCTTCTTTGATGCCCAGGGGCGGATATCGGAAGGGTCCGGAGATAACATCTTCATCGTCAAGAACGGGACTATCTACACGCCATATACACTGACGAATCTTAAGGGGATCACACGGCAGGTCCTCATTGAAATCGTGGAAACGTTGGGCGTACCTTTGCGGGAGGTCGAACTCGGGTTCTATGATCTCTATACAGCTGACGAGATAATCGTCACGGGAACAGCAGCCGAGATCGCCCCAATTGTGACTGTTGATGGCAGAAGCATCGGTAGCGGTCGGCCAGGACCGATAACCAAACAGATCATGGCTGCATTCAAGACGATCACAGAACAGGAAGGAACTCCGGTCTATTGAGACAATTTCCAGGAGAGAGAGGATTCGGCAGGCAGAGG
>QZAC01000026.1 GCA_003838065.1 Methanocalculus sp. MSAO_Arc2 | reverse complement strand
GCAGCATACACGCCGCTGAAAAAAGTCGTTGAGAAGCGTGCCGGCGACGTTGATGAGATGAAAAAACGCATAGACCATGCAGCTGAAGCAGCACGGAAAAAGAAAGAACGGATCCTTTCGCGCCTTTGAAAAGGCAGCATGTACAGTGAGAAACTATCCATCCTCCTTTTTTCTTCCGCTTACACAGACATTAAATGCAAGAGCAGGAAAGTGCCTTTCAACAAACGGCTCACAACGCTGTGCAAGCGAGAAGAACCAGGAGGGGAGGATATAGTGTGCAAACGAACATCGCGTGGATTCCACATCAATAAACCCGGCACGCAAAAAGAGCGCTTTAAGCTCTGCTTCGGTATAGTAGGAATACCTGTGATCCAAAAACCCAACTTTCTGATACCCGATACGCTCACCGATCCGGTAGACAACCGGAACAATCCTGGTGAGCATATTCCATGAAAGGGTGCAGACAGCGATTCGGCCGCCTGGTTTTAAAATACGTTGGCATTCCCTGATAGTTGCTTCCGGGTGTGTAAGATAACTAAAAGCAAGCAGGCTTGCGACACTGTCGAATGTCTCGTCTGCAAATGGAAGGATCTCGGCTGTCCCAACCATAAATTCAGAGTCAGGACACCGCTTACGGCCCATAGCGACCATACCCGGTGATATGTCGAGGCCAACAGCAGACCCTCCGTTTTTCTGGTAATGATCGATAAAGAGTCCTGTTCCACACCCAAGGTCAAGGAGAAGGCCGCCTTCGGGCAGCTGTTCAAGTGCTATCCGGCTGAGATGGTGATGGTACAGCCTTCCCTGCCGGACATCATAGCGCTGGTCATAGACGTCTGCAACATCATCATAGTGTGCCTGTACCCTGGACATACTCATAGGTCCATCTCCGCAATCTCTGCAAGGAACGCGTTTATCTGGAGATACTCATTTCCGGATGCAATCAGCATTTCATCCGTTTTTGCAAGATGCAGGGCAATATCGGGCCTGTATGAACTGCTTTTCACAATCTTGTGAAGTGCAGTAAGGAGCTCCCGACCAGAGAAGCCGTACTCGATCATGAGACCTTCAGCTGCCTTTCGTGCAGCCGCCAGATCGCCCTCTCTGGCAGCATTCAAAGCCGCAACGGCGATCTTTCCGGTCTCACTCTCATCAAGGGCCTCAGGATCTACCGGTGTTTGCGTCTCCACTGCCACCTGCAGGTGCATAATCGCCTTTCTGAGGTCACCCTGTACTGAAAGGGCCAGAAGATCGATATCATCTGAGGCAACAGCATCGGTTTTCCCTTCCAGCGCCAGGATCTCGCGGAGACGCTCACCGATGAGATCGGCTGCCACCGGTAGAAAGGTGAGGGGGAGAGACCGGGAGCGGAGCGGAGCAATAAGTGCTGCTGGCCGGGTCGTGACAAAAACAAACCTGCATGTTGCACTGAAACGCTCCATGGTGCGCCTGAGTGCCTGCTGTGCATCATGCGGGAGGGCATCGGCTTCATCAAAGATGATCACCCGGAAATCAGCATTCAGGGGACGCAGTGATGCATGCCACTGGACAATATATTTAACGTTCGACAGGACACTCTGGTTTTTCTGGTAAAGATGCGTGAACTTCGAATTCCCCTCAAGGTATGCACGTCCCTGGAAGAAGAGCGTATCAGATGGGATCTCTGTGACATTCAGGGCGGCATGCTCACCATACACCGCTTTGGTGAAGGCATAGAGCGCAGTTGTCTTTCCTGCCCCTCGCGGGCCCGAGACAAGCAGATGGGGAAAAGAGTGTGATGCAGCACATGATTGCAGTACCTCCCTGATATGTGGATGAAGAATGACATCATCCAGCGATTCAGGGCGGTATTTCTCTATCCAGAGCATCTAGACCAACCTCTGCCTCATCTCTCTCAATGCATCGGTCAGGAACTTATGGTTATCGATCACAGCTGCAAGCTCAGGAAGAGAGCCGGGGCGCTCTTTCCTGCATGCGGCAGTCACCGCAGGCAAAGCGCGTGTCAGTTCATCAACGATGGGTAGTGTGGCAGCTTTCGCCGTCCTTGAGAGCGGGTTTAAGTCTATGGCAATGACAATTTTTCCCATCTTCCGGAGCGCCTCACACCGGTCGCCATCCTCGAGCATGACGAGCACCAGATCAGCCGACCCAATCCCCCCGGCCAGACAGAGGCCACGGTCATGGGCAAGCGGGACAAGCCGCTCATATACACCGGTGAGCACATCCACCCCATGATCCCTGAGATGATCCGTGATGAGCCGGACCCTCTCTTCTGTCCTGTGAAAGAGGTTGACCTCGACTGCCGCACCTGATGCATCCTGGAGTTCTGCAATGGCCTCTGCCGCAAGCACCGCAGCGTTTCCGTTCACCGAGATGACCGGCCGTTCTGCCGAGAGGAGAAGCCGTCCCGCAATCTGCTCGGCCAGAGAAGCGCTTTTGGTTGTCTGCTCGCCAAGCAGGTAATCAAACGCCTCGCCCCGCCCGTGTGCTGCCAGCCCTTCAGGTGAGACGAGCCCGGTCTTTGTGGCTTTCGCCAGCGACTCACGGACAGAGAGGGAATGATAGCGGGGATGGTCTTCTGGGATCATGGCACCACGTCCAGAATCTTTGGCCCTGCATCGGCAATGGTTGTTGAATACACTGTGCCAAACCGCGAAAGCACCGCTTCAGCACCTTCATCTGCAGAGAAGACACCTGCTCCAAGCATCGTCATGCTGGCTGCAATACCTGCATCATCACAGGCGGAAAGGATACTCCGTACTTCGTGGGTGATTAACCCGGATGACTCGGCAAACGCCCGTGAGAGGTGAATAAAATCATCCAGGTCTTTTGGGCACCTGCCGGGATATGATGCCTGTACCCGATCCATCGTCTCTGCCGTTGTGAGCACCTCCCGGGTGGAGAGAGGGCCGGTTGTGACGATAGTGATCGGGTCGCGGATTCCATGGATGCGGGAGGTAACCCCCGCGATTCCCGGTGCGGTTCTGCAGGCAAGGCCGCCTTCACATTCTGCTGCAACATCGCCCAGACCATTGCCATAGATCACCTCAATCTCATGGGCGATGGCGGCAATCGTCTCTATCCCCATCGAAAGTGAGAAGAGCTCATCTGCTGCCACCAGCACCGCAAGGAGCGAGGCGGCAGAAAGACCAAACCCGGATCCAAGCGGGAGATTTGACGCTGTTTTGACACTGGCGGTCACATTGAGTTTCTTGAGTGCAGCCATAACGGGAGGAGATCCAGACACCTGAACTCCTCCGGCAGAAATGATCACATCAATCTCATCTGCCTCTGCCACCGTTGCAACAACTCCTAATCCAAGGACAATGCCTGCCCCGATGCTCCCGGTCTGATCAATCCTCTCTTTTGCAACCCTGCAGAAATATCCCGATATATGGCCGGGTGAGAAGGCTATCACAGACGACGGCATACCTCGAAAGCCACCTCCTCCTTGGTGACGCATGCAACCTCAAACCCGTCTCCCATGATAAGAAAAGAGCTGTGATGTGATCCCATTGCAGATGCAGGATTTGCCACCACCATGAATGCCCCGCGGGAGAGGAGATCCCTTCCTGCGGTTTCGGCATCATCACCGAGTTTGAACCCCACGGTGATAACACCGCTCTGCTGCAGTGCAGAATCGATCACCTTTGGAAGTGGAAGCAGCTTCATCTCCTGTTCAATGCCCGAGGGAATCTTTCCGGATATTGTGACCGGTGCATAGTCTGAGATGGCAGCAGCACTGATATAGACATCAATTCCTTCATTCAGCACCTGCATAACCGCTTCATGCATTTCACCTGCGGTCTCGACATGGATATTCTGCACCACCGGAAAATGATCGGCATGCACAACCCGTACATCTGCGCCACGGCGAAACGCCTCATATGCAAGAGCACGGCCCATCTGCCCGGTTGAACGGGTCGTGAGAATCCGGATATCATCAAGAGGCTCTTTACAGGCACCGCTTGTGATAACTATGCTCCTGCCTGAGAGCGGCCGGCCAAGCACCGCCCGCTCGGTCCAGAGGACGATCTCCTCAATCGAGGCTATCTTCGCCTTCCCTTCCTCGATTCGTGGCGGGATCACCTCGATCCCATACCCAATAAGTGTATCAATATTCTTCACAACGGCAGGGTGGCGGTACATGGAGTGGTGCATGGCAGGTACAAGCAAAACCGGCTGGCCGCTCCCAAGGGCGGTTGTCGCAAACGTCGAAACAGAGGTATCATCGATGCCATGGGCAATCTTGCTGATGGTATTTGCGGTACAGGGGGCAATCAGGAGGAGATCAGCGCATCCCTCATCTCCTGAGTACACGACATGTTCGACATGGCCAGAGAGAGTAACGATCGTCTCCCTGCCGGTTGCATAGGTGAGAGCGGCAGGAGCGATGATCCCTGCTGCCGCATGGGTCATCACCGCCTGCACTGTCGCTCCCTTTCTCCTGAGTTCATGGGCGAGCCGTACCGTCTCTACAGCGGCAATGCTCCCTGTTACCGCAAGCACAATCAGCTTCCCTTCGAGTGTCTTTCTCATACCACCACCACATCCAGTACGTAGTGCCAGATCTGTGGCGCATATTTCTTTACTCTATGCACAGAGATCTGAGCATCAAACCCATAGTCACAGATGGTATTTTTGATAGCTTCTTCATCAGGACAGATGGTATGAAGATGGAGTGTACCGTCTGATCTGATGTGTGAGAGGGCATCGGGGAGATAGCAGGCAGCATCGAAATGGCCCATGATCACCCGGTCATACGATCCAGAGAGGTAGTCACGGCAGTCCCCGCAGTCTGCCTGGATACGGTCAGCCAGTTCATTTGCCTGGATATTCTTCAGAAGATATGCATAGGATTCGTAATTCATCTCCATTGCATGCACCATACCGCCTGCAGCAGCTGACATAAGGGTGAAATATCCGATTCCGGCGAACATATCCGCAATCCTCTCGGTATTGCCAGATGACCTGATCAGGGAGGCGATACGCTCCTTTTCACCCCGGTTTCCCTGGGAGAACATCACTTTTGTTGGATCAAGCCAGTATGAGATCCCGCATTCGCGGTGGAGCACCTCGTGCGGCGTCCCGAAAATGACCTCATATGATGGCACACGAAGAGATCCGGTATGGCCGGGGATGAAGAGTATGCATGCCGGCTCTTCCCGGACCATAACATCGTGGATATCTCTTTCCTCTGGCCTGTTTCCATGGAACACAACCGTATCCCCGAGCCGCTGGTATCCACGCCCCCTCCTCCGCCTGCCAGGGATACTAAGATCATATGGATACCCGGAGGTAACCGGTACATAGACGGTATCACCCTTTCGGTACGGCCGCCTGGACCGATCGACCCAGTCCATGTCCACAAGCGTGTGGAGATCAGCTGCTTTGACTTTTTTTACGCGCATACATCCTTTATGAACCAACCATGACCAGCCTCTCTCCATCACGGACGACCGCAACAGATCCGCCTGCTCCAGTACTACACCCATCCGGGGCAAGAACAAGCTGGGGAATCTGCGTTTTCGGATCAAGGATACCCAGTGCATCTCCTTCCCTGTGGGTCACGATCGCCTCCTCGGAATCATGGATATTACCGACAATCCGGATCGTCTCGATATCCCGGAAACTCCGCTGGGCACGGGTATGCAGATCCACCGTTCTGATCGTTTTGCTGTCTGAACCGATCACCTGGTAGTAATGACCGGCAATCTCGACAACATCGCCCCTGACAATGCGTGGAAGCCGCACCAGCCAGGTGACCCGATACAGCTTCTTTCCATCTTTTTCTCCCACCAGTTTCGGGTGTGATGTCGATTTTGTGTTAAAATATGAAGAGATGTCATGTACAATTGTCTGGCCGATCGCAACAGATGAGACGATAATATCAACACCGTCCTTTGACGTCTCGACCGATGATACAAACGAGAGCCGGTCACCACCCTGCTGGGCGGTATCTTCTGCCTGGTATGCGATCTCAGCGCTCTTACGAATCTCACGACTCGTAGGCAGCCTTCCCTCGCCCCGTACCTGGATGATCCCTTCATAATAACTCCCGCTGATACGGCAGCACCGGTCACACTGCTCCTTCCCCCATGCGATCATGACCTGGTGCCTGCTTTCGACCGGGATACCAAAACATTCACCTGAGATGGTGACATCTGCCTGTGAGCGGTTTATCGTCAGGTGGAGGAACTCGATTCGAAAGACCGGGTGCCTGAGATCAGGATGGAGCCGGGTTCCTTCCAGAACAAGAGATCTTCCAAGACTGTCCCAGTCCTCGGTGCAATCAGACCATGAACTCCCCACTTTCCTGGACCCGCAGGTCGGACAGAGGATGGCGGTGACACGATCAGATATGCTCACCCATTCTGTCTCATGGAGCCGGCAGTTTCCGCAGAGCCCTTCATCTGAGGGCTCACCGCACCGGGGGCAGATAGATACTCTGATATTCATGGTTTTGTGTTAGATAAATATGGCATGCGGAACCGATCCGATCATCAGGCAGGACGAGCGGTTCACGCGGCCAAGTGAGATGGCAATCTCAACAACACGGGGACCGATGATATTGGCATTTTGTGCTTCCAAAAGAGCTTTTCGCACCTCATCTTCAGTTGCAAAAACCCCTCCGTAAAAATCTTCTGTAACCTCTATCTCAAGATCACCATGGGAGACCGTTGTCCCGAGAAGCTCATGATCACAGACCGCAGTGACCTGCACCCCTCCTGGAGCTTTATGGACTTTAAGATACATTTCCACACTGTACAATAGGCGTTCATAAAGCAAAAATGATCGTATCATAGAAAGAGCAGCCTATAGAGAGATTGTCACCCCATACACCTGTTCGGGCCATGCAGCATGTATCATCCAGACATCCTCTTCTGAAAGCGCCCCCTCCTGCAGATACCGCAGGGTAAACCGGGGAACCGATCGAGGCCCAAGAACCGATCCGGGCCGTTTTAGCTCGTCAATAAAGTCACTTTCCATGGTACAGGGGCGTCTCTTTCGCGCCGCAGCAGCGATCCCGTCATGGCTGGCTATGAACGAGGGATGGAGCGGCGTATCGGGAGTAGCAAAATGTTTTACCACCCTGGAAACCGGAATGCCAGCCTTCTCTGCCATCGGCACCACATCGGAACAGGGGCCGCTTTCGGCATGCAGCTGGATTGCACACCCACAACCTGCGGCAAGCTCAAGCGCCGCATACAATACACGGTTTGAGGCATCCCACACCTGGTCTGAAACATCATAGTGCGGCCTCCCGCTCTTGAGGGCAACTGCTGAACCCTCGGCGACAAAGGCCGCTGCCACCTCAAGTGCACCGATCATCAGCAACTCAGCCTGATCAAGGCTCATCCGTTCGGTGAGGCGGGAGATCTCGGCAGGATGCACGCCAAGAATCGGGTAGGCAACAACTCCGGTCTCCCTGCGGCACTCTCTGGCAAGTGCAATCGTCTTCTCAAACGGGAGTCTGAAATCTTCTGGTGCCACCGGGGTTATGCCATAGGACCAGGAGGGTTTTGTGACCAGGAAGATATGGGTCCCACCAGACCTGGAAAACTCCCGTGCTGCCTTCAATCCGATCCCGTTGACCGGATCAAGGTGCATATGATCGTCTGTGATCGGAAATGCTGGTTTCTGCATATCAATCCAGAATCGACATCATCGGGTAGCCGTTTTCGTATGCCAGCCGTGCCGTGCAGGTTGCATCCCCGACCTTTGTTTTGACGATGACATCAAACATCCTTCCTGATATCTCAGAATACCCAAACGGGTTTTCGAGCATCACAGACCTATCAAGCCGCACGTTGACATCGGTTACATATGGCTGGAGCCTGACTGCTGATTCTATGGCGGCCTCCATGGCAGGCGCAGTATCAGGGGAGACCGGGGTGCCGACAAACTGGTGGTAGAGGGCGCCAAGTTTTATCGCCGCTTCAAAGATTGCTATTTCTCTCTCGGTTGGCATGGTACACTCACTCTTTGTTATATCAACTTTATAAGACCGTTTCTGGGTGAGAGTGCTTCACCCCCCCTGAGAAGAATATCTATCTGTTTTTCGATTGCATCACGCGAAAAACCTTTCGGGATAAGAAGATCAATAACCTCGTCAACCCGTGCGGTCCCGTGTTCATCGCCGAGAAGACGGACTGTCTCTTTGATGCTCCGGATTAAGTCCCTGCTCTGTTTGGAGACGCCTGTTGCAATCTTGTCGATGTCAAATGTTCCGGTCTTTGGATCATATGCAACCTTCCGCAGGCAATTATCCACAATCCTGATCACCCGAACGGCATCATCCCGGTCGATCGACTTTGACAGCCGGATCCGGGCGCTTGCCTCTGCAAGCCTGACGATAGCCTCGAGCTGGCGTGCGGTCACAGGAACAGGCTTTTCAGGGGAGGCCAGGTCGCGGAGTTTTGTATAGTATTCAACAAGGGCTTCTTTTGCCTCCTGGCTGATGATGGGAAATGCGTTCCGCTTTGCATAGGCAATGTATTTTCGAAACATCACCGGGTCGATCTCAGGTGTTACCGGGGCCAGTTCCCGTTCGATGTACTCCTCGTTCACACCCTCGATAGGGTCCTTTTTATGCTGCATGATCAGCTCCCCAACAGAATGAGCTTTGAGGATATGCCGTGCAATCGCCTCGTCCCTGCGTGTTTCAGGGACATCAGCCATAATAAAGATCAGGTCAAAACGGGAGAGGAGTGACGGGGGCATATTGATCTGCTCGGAAATTCCGACATACTCATCAAACCGCCCAAGTTTTGGGTTTGCTGCACCAAGGAGTGCACACCTGGATTTTAAGGTTGATGTGATCCCGGCCTTGGCGATCGAGATCGTCTGCTGCTCCATTGCTTCATGGAGAGAAGACCGATCCTCCTTCTGCATCTTGTCCATCTCATCAACACAGGCAATCCCCATATCAGCAAGCACAAGCGCACCGGCCTCAAGGGTCCATCTCCCATCTCCAAACTCATCCTTCACTGCAGCAGCTGTCAGGCCGGCGGATGTTGCAGATTTGCCTGATGTATATATCCCCCGTGGAGATAGTTTTACAACATACCGGAGGAGCTGGGATTTTGCTATGCCGGGATCCCCTACGAGAAGGATATGAATGTCACCTCGGAGCGTGCTGCCGTCCGGCATCTCTTTTGCGATACCGCTGAAAAGCTGTAGGGAGATGGCCTCTTTTACATCCTCATTTCCATAAATGGTCGGGGCAATTGAGTGTGCAATCTTTCGGTAGATATTTGGGTCCCTGGAGATTGTGAGGATCTCCTGTTCATCCTCCTCGGTGATATTAACCTCCTCAAACTCTTTTTCCCCAAACTCAATGGAGTTGCATTCCATATAAATATCAAATGTGGTGCTCTTGATGCCGCCGGTCACCCGCTGGATTGATTTTAAGACCCCGTTTACAATAACACGGTCACCGGGTGCGGCAAGGCCGGTTAAATCATCAAGGACATCAATATCAAGGATCTGGGGCTGTTCACCCCCACGGAGTCCTTCAGGAGTCTCCTGGATGCGTACCTTCTGGGCATCCACAAACGTCGACCTGAGCATGATGAGTTCAAGTCTCTTCTGCGTGCAGTCACCCACACCACACCGTTCCGGTTCTATAAATCTGCCATAGCCCTGTTCACGGAGGGTCATATGACCATCGGGACACCGGAAGACGCCCTGGATGATCCGTGGTCTGACCTCGGTTATTTTTCGCACAATGCCCTCGACCGAAACGAACGTGCTCATCTGATCGGACCTGATATTACGCACAAGGGTTCTGCGTGGGAGGTTGATAAACCGGATATTCATTTTCTGGATAATATCGTGCGCATCTGTTCGTGCAAGGAGATTGTGCGCCCCGATGGCATCCCGGACCTCGGCAAAGACCTTGTTTGGGTAATTGATCAGTTCGTCTGCGAGCCGCACACCACTCCTTCCGAACTTCTGGAGGGTTTCATAATTGATAATGAGTGAACGCTTATGCGGGAACTCACGGCCGATAGTCCTGATCTCAGCCTTATACTTCTTAGAGAGGAATTCCGCCCATTCCTTCGATTTGTCTACGACTTCAAGATTGATCTCTTCATCAAAGCTCAACGATCATCAATCCCTTTGTTGTTTCATCGCAGAGAGGACAAACCGTGCGATCATCGCCTCCATCTGGAGATCACTCTGTGCACCTTCTGAGATACGAAAATCAGCTTCTCCAATATGGTCAATCAGCTCCACCTTCAGCATCCGGTCAATCTCCATTCCAATGATATACCGGTATGACTGTGAAAGAAGTTCGTTTGGTGCGATACCGCGGTCCCGGGTCAGTGAGGAGAGGTGCCGCTCCGCGCTCTCGAAATCTCCGGAAAGCGAGAGCTCGATGAGGGAGGCGATCTCTTCGGGCCGTGCGCTCGCGGTGATCGCATAGATCGCATCTTCTGTGATAGTGTGCGTGATCACTGCTGCCCCCTGGAGTGCATTGATCGCCTTTCTCATATCACCCTCTGCAATATAGACAATTGCATCCTCTGCTTCAGGCGAGACGCTGAGCCCTTCCTGTGCTGAAATCCTGCGTATCTCTTCTTTTATATCATCTGGAGTCAACGATCTGAACCGGTAGAGCGCGCACCGACTCTGAATGGGATCGATGATCTTTGAAGAATAATTGCATGATAGAATAAACCTGCAGCTCTCCGCGTAGTTCTCCATCGTCCTTCTCAACGCTGCCTGTGCATCAGCAGTAAGGGCATCTGCTTCATCAAGGAAGAGGATCTTGAATGTGGCCGAACCTATCGGGGAGGTCCGTGCAAACTGTTTGATCTGGTTCCTGACAACATCGATCCCCCGTTCGTCAGAGGCATTCAGCTCACGGAAATTCATCTGCCAGTCTTCTCCAAAGAGTTCGCGAGCAAGGGCAACAGCGGCAGTTGTCTTTCCAACACCGGGCGCTCCCGTAAAGAGGAGGTGCGGCAGGCTTTTCATTTTCACATAACTGTGCAGGCGTTCGACAATATCCCTGTGCCCGACCATATCAGAGAGGCTCAACGGACGGTACTTCTCGATCCAGATCCCGTGGATATCCTCCATATATCATCATTAGATCGCACCTGATGAAAATGGATGCGTTTCATCGATATGCTCATGACGCTCCCGGTATATATAATAAAGAATGGCATATGCAACCGATCCGGTCGCCTGGGTCTTCGCAGATGAGTGCCACCGTGCAACGCGTGGACAGGGCGGTTTTGTCACTCCGACAGGGGCTGTTCTCCGACGGCTCTTTTTAATCGGTGTTCTGACAGAAGTGCATGTGCAGAACAGCCGGGCGGTTGAGGCGCGGGTGACTGACCCGACCGGGGGATTCTCAATCTCAGTAAACCACTCGTTTCCCCTGGTTGCCGACCTTCTTGCTGCAACAGAACCGCCTGCATTCATTGCACTTGCCGGTGAACTTGCCCAGAAAGGCAGAGAAGAGATCAGGCTCATTGCCGATGCGTGCCAGCTTGTATCCCGAAAAGACCGTGACCGCTTCATCTGCCTCTGTGCCGAAGATACGATCCGACGGCTATCCGGGATGGATGATGGCTCTCGCGAACACATGCAGATCGCAGAGATGGTGAAACAAGCACTCTTTATTGCAGGAATGCAGGGAGAAACCGGTGATGCTGATGATCAGATCGATACAGTTGTTACCATCATCGAAGGGTTAACCGGGACAAAAGGCGCCGCGCTCGATGCGGTGATCGCAGCCGCCCGGGAAGCAGGACTGGGAGAGGAGAAAACCAGAGCCGTTCTCACCCGGCTTCTCGAAGAGGGAGACTGCTATATGCCGACGAATGGCACAATCAAGCTGATATGAAGCCCCGGTTTCTTCCTGAGGGCCCGGCTCTTCTTATCACGCGAACCTGCTCGGTGCTTGTTATCGCTGATCTCCACCTTGGTGTTGAGAGTGCACTTGACCGGGCGGGCTGGCATATACCGAGCAGTACTCAGGAACGCCTGGGCCGAATCATCTCCTGTATCGAAGAGACAGATCCTGACCTGGTCATCATCCTTGGAGACCTGAAGCATTCTGTGCCGCGGGTGAGCTGGCAGGAGCATACCGAACTTCCACGGGTGCTTGAGGAGATCCGGCAGAGAGTCGACCTCCGGCTGCTTCCCGGCAATCATGATGTCGGGATCAAACGGTATATGCAGGAGGGCGAGATGCTTGAAAAGAGCGGCTGCGTCATCGACGGCACCGGATACCTCCATGGCCATACCTATCCATCGCCTGATCTTGCCGGTCATCTGATCGTCGCCGGCCACCACCACCCGGTTCTCCATATCTATGACGATGTGGGCTGCTCTCTCCGGGGCACCCCGGCATACCTCCTTGGCGAGGTGGATGAATCCATGCTCCGGATGAGCCCTGCAGCTGCTCCCACCCGCCTCCTCCTCGTTCCAGCCTTTTATGAATATGCAGGCGGGATTGATATCAGGACAATCCCGGAAAGCGGCTTATCCCCCCTTGCAAAGAGCATCAGAATTGAAACTGCAGAGGTGTTTCTCGCGGATGGAACCTATATCGATACCCTCAGATCCCTCAGATCCGAACGCAATAATCAGCCTTCTGCATGAGCAGATCAGATCTGCACTTGTAAAACGGGGATTTACCGACCTCTCAGAGATCCAGATTCGGGCGATTCCACCACTCCTCTCAGGACACCACCAGATCCTGATCGCCCCGACCGGCACAGGCAAGACGGAGAGCGCGATGCTCCCGGTATTTCACTCTATGCTCTCCCAGAGAGAGAAGGAAGGGTTTTCTGCGCTTTACATCACCCCGCTCCGCTCGTTAAACCGTGATATGCTGTCACGGCTCACCTGGTGGTGCAATGAACTTGGCCTGACAGTCGGGGTGCGGCATGGAGACACCGGTACAGCTGAGCGCCGCAAACAGGCATTAAAACCTCCTGATCTCCTCATTACAACGCCCGAGACCGTTCAGTCAATGATGATGGGCCACCGGCTCAGGCGCCATCTCTCAGGAGTCCGCCATGTGATCGTCGACGAGATCCATGAGCTTGCCGGCAGCAAGCGTGGTGTCCAGCTCTCAATTGCCCTTGAGAGGATCCGGGAGTATGCAGGCGAGTTCCAGCGGATCGGGATCTCGGCAACGGTAGGAAATCCTAACACGATCGGATCCTTCCTCTGTGGAGAGCGGCCTTTTGGAATCATTGAAGTTCCGGTTGCATCCAGGCTCTCCCTGAAGGTAGCCTTTTGTGGTTCTCGTTTTGAGGAGCAGGTGCGCGGGATCGAACAGGCGATAGATAAGAACCAGTCAACCCTGATCTTCGTAAATACTCGATCAGTTGCAGAGGCGATCGGCCATCACCTTATTCCGCGGGGGGATGTCGAGGTCCATCACGGATCACTTTCACGGGAAGTCAGGATAGATGCCGAAGAGCGTTTCTCAACGGGTGCGATCCGTGGTCTTGTCTGTACGAGTTCGATGGAGCTTGGGATCGATATTGGCCATATCGAGCATGTTGTCCAGTTTGGATCACCCCGGGATGTTGCCCGCCTGATCCAGCGGGTGGGAAGGGCTGGCCATCGTATTGACCAGATTTCGCGGGGAACGATCCTTGCTACCGGGTTTGACGACCTGCTCGAATCACTTGTTATCGCACGACGGGCAGTTTTAAATAAGACAGAGCCGGTAATCCCGCCGATCTGCCCGGCAGACGTTATTGCAAACCAGGCAGCCGCGATAGCAGTTGAACGCGGTGAATGCGAGATTGAATCGATCAGGGCCATTCTTGCACGGGCCTGGCCGGTTTCAAGGTGCAGGGATTTGCTTGATGACTGTATTGCCCGTATGGAAGAGCACCGCCTGATCCGGCGCGACGGCTCCATTGTGATCAGAACAGGCCGTTGTCGGAAGTACCTTGCCACAAACCTCTCGATGATCCATGATGAGCGGAAATTCGGGATCGTTGATTATGTGACCCGAAAGACCATTGGAACCCTTGATGAATCTTTTGTCATCGGCTGGATCCATATCGGAGCAGTCTTCATTACCCGGGGGCGGCTCTGGCGCGTGCTTGAGGTCGATGAAGATCGGGTGATAGTCGAACCGGCACCACGGAGTGTCGGGGAGCTGCCCTCATGGGAAGGGGAGCAGATCCCGGTTCCCTTTGAAGTGGCAGACGAAGTCGGCCGGCTCAGGAGGATACAAAACTTCTCAGATTATGGTGCCGACGACCAGTCCCGTGCGTATATCACCACACTATTTGACGAGATGGAGAAGAACAAAAATCCTGTTCCAACAGATAAACTCGTGATGCTCGAACATACAAAAGAGGGTGTCGTCGTTAATATCTGCGGTGGCCATCGGGCAAATGAAGCCCTTGGCCGTGCCCTCTCCATTCTTATTTCCGCACGGTTTGGCACCAGTGTCGGCATCGAAGTAAACGCATACCGGATCTTCCTCAGGCTCCCAAAAAGCGTTCGAGCACGCGATGTCCAGGAGATCCTGACATCGCTTGAACCTGATCATATCGAAGCAATCCTCACAATCGCGATGAAGAGAACCGCCCTGTACAAATGGAAACTCATTGCTGTTGCAAAGAAGTTCGGAGCAATCGATTCGGATGCCACATACGATACCGTCAGCCTTCATCGCATACGTGAGTACTTTGATGGATCGGTCATTGAACGGGAGGTATACCGGGAGCTCTTCAGCATATATATGGATGTCAGGGCCGCAGGTGAGCTCATCTCGCGGATCCGATCAGGTGAGACGGAAGTCAGAATCGGCCCCCTCTCTATCATCGGGGCAGAGGGGCTCTTCTCTTCGCGCGATCTGATCGCCCCGCCGGATATGGATCAGGCAGTTATTGCAGCGCTGAAACGACGGCTGAATGCCCAGGAGATAGTCCTTGCCTGCATGCATTGCAGGAAGTGGAAGCAAAGGACTACTGTCGGGCGGGCACCGGATCATCCTGAGTGTTTACATTGCGGCGCCCGCCTCATCGCAGCGCTCAAGCCATATGAAGAGGAGAACTACAAGATCATGAAAAAGAAGAAGAAATCTGCTGAGGAAAAGGAGATTGAAGCACGGATGCTCCGTTCTGCGAACATGGTGCTCTCAAGCGGGAAGAAGGCGATCACAGCGCTTGCAGGCCGGGGTGTTGGTCCTGAAGCAGCATCACGGATATTAAACACCCATACACGGGGAGATGCGTTTTATAAAGAAATCCTCAAGGCAGAGAGGAGATATATCACCACCCATCGTTTCTGGTAATTTTGCGGTGACGTAAAAATTATAATATATCCGCAAGATGTTGTTCCAGCACAGCAAGGCCGGATCTGACATCCTGCAGGTTCTTCCCCCCCGTCAAGATGATTTTTCCTGATGAGAAGAGCAGAGCAACGATCTTTGGATCTTCGATCCTGTAGACAAGACCCGGGAACTGCTCAGGTTCATACTCGATATTCTCGAGTTGAAGGGTAATAACGACTTTATTTAAATTGATAGATTTTTTCATATCAAAAGAGCAGACAATATTGGTGATATGTACATCAGGTACAGGATGTGTTATTACTCCAGCACTATTGAGCGATTTGGTGAGTAATTCAAGACCCCGGTCCAGGTCGCCCTCGTTTTTGAGCCCGGTGAGGACAACTTTACCAGACGAGAAGATGAGTGATGCCATTTTTGGATCCTCAATCCGGTATACAGCACCCGGAAACCGCTTCGTATTAAGCTCACACCCCTCAATATGCTCTGATATTGCAAGAAGATCGATCGAGTCGGCAATGACACCGGAGGCAACGATGTTTTCGATCTTCAATGAGTCATAGTGCTGATCTTCTTGTTCTGCCATTCTCGTACAATTGCAGTCTTCCAGAGCATAATGGTGATGGGGAACCTTTATGGGAGGGTTGTTTACACCCATCTTCTGAAGCTTCAAATATGAATCAGTCTGCAGGCGATCTGAGGTGCACCTGTACTCCATAATTCATTTCCTGACCATGATCCCTCCGAAACAGACCTTCTGCACCCCAACCACCTGAACAGCCCGGGATACCTGCATGATTATTGCTGATAAAACCACCTGGATCGCAAGAGAAAACGGACATATTTATACTGAAGGAGTTCTAACAGAATAGAGCACAGGCGCGTGAGTTGCCAAGCCAGGTCAAAGGCGCCGGGTTCAGGG
>QZAC01000025.1 GCA_003838065.1 Methanocalculus sp. MSAO_Arc2 | reverse complement strand
GAAAAAGATCATGGCAAGACCTATTCCAGCCATCATAACAGCAAAAATTACCCTCAGTCTCTCTGCAGCGAGCCGGTGGGCAGCGGCAACACCAACTCTTGAGAGCGGGATCATGGATCCGGTGAGGATAACCCATTGGAGCAGATCGATATAGCCGATGAACCCTGCTCCAAGCTCATCTATCATGAGTCCATGGTAGATATATGCCATGATACCCCCGACTGAGAAGAAGAGGATACAGGCAGACGAGGTTGCGACTGCACGATGTATTGGGAGATTGAAGAAGAGGAGCAGAACCGGGACAAGGATGATCCCCCCACCCATCCCGACCAGACCCGACATGGTTCCGATGATCATCCCCGAGAAGGTCCATCTCCATATGCATGGTTTCTCCCCGATCCTGCAGGGGGGAATAATCCTGATCATTCTGACAGCGGCAATAAAGACCATTGCTCCAAAGAGGGGTTTGAGGATCTCAACCGGTAGGTATGAAGCAAGGGTCCCGCCGGCAAATCCTCCTCCGAGTCCTGCAAGCCCGATTGGTACTGCTGCCTGCCAGTCGATGGCCTGATGTTTCTGGTGGGCCCACGCTGCTGAACAGGATACCGGGAATACGACGGCCAGACTGGTTCCAATGGCGATGCGGATTGCAAACGTGGGATCGATCCCGGTTTCGATGAGCAGGAGGTACTGGACAGGGACCATTAGAAAACCCCCTCCAATACCAAGGAGTCCGGCAAAGAAGCCTGCTGCAATGCCTGTTATAAGAAGTATCAAAATAATGACAGCGAAATCCAGAAGAACCACCATTATATCATTTTGATTGCCTGTTTTCCCCTGCTATTAACCATTGCATACATCAATGTAATTACCGATCCGATGGTCTGTTATAAGAGTATTTGGATGGTTTCACCATTGAATGGGTTCTATGGAATAATCTCGCACCCGTTATATCGCGTATGGGCAAAGGAAGAGAGGGTAATTGTCTGATCATCAATGAGTCTTTGAATCGCAGGTAGATGGGCAACCAGGGATGAACGAAGATGATAAACTGTCGAACAGACGGCACGAACACCTTCTTCTGGCCATGGGTGGATCAGATTCGAATACAGACACCTGCCTCCACAAAAATCTATAATTGAACAATCAGTACAGGGTGGTCCCGGTACAACCTTCGGGAGGTCAAATGAATCGTTTGATCTGATATCGCCAACGACTGTATTCTTCAATCCAATCATAATCGGGCAGGGGACAACATATCCATCAGCCTGAATAGTATAGTTGGAAGAGCCTGATCCGCACCTGAGACCGGTGTTATTGCTAATAAGCAGGTCAAGTGTTGTCTGGAGGAACGGGTACCAGCCGAGCACCTCAGCATGTGAATACATATGATCGACCCAATATTGTATAAGTTCGGAGATGCCCGGATTGTAGCTCTTCAAAACCCATTCTGAAAAATGCCGTTTCGAATAATCGCTATTGAAATTAGCATTGATCTGCCAGTGTATCGATGTAAATGGAGAGTCTTTGAGGTTCTGTAGATGTAAAACTGATGCAGCGATGTCTGTTTCTTCATCAATGGTCATCCGGGCGATGATTTCATGACTGAATCCTTCTCTTCGGATAGCCCGTGCAATAGTGATGATAGATGAATAGACCCCATCACCCCGGTTCTGATCAGTTGTTGCTTCGTCTCCATCAATTGAGATGAGTATTGTCTCAAATCGGTTCCGGTACTCTGCTGGCAGGCGATCGAGCAGGAGACCGTTTGTCTGGAGCATAAATCGTCCTCCAGGTATATCATCCATGATTCTGCAGATGAGATCAGTCTTTAGAAGGGGTTCTCCGCCGATGAAGGTGAGAACCGGATCAGGGTCTTTTTTTAAAAAGCTGTATAAAGAAGGAAGAAGTGCGGTATCAAAATCTGATGGAAGGTCATAAGAGACCTCACAGCAAGGGTCATGTCCATCTATGGTTTCGAACATGCCGCCTCTGCAATAGCGACAGGAGAGGTTGCAGTCGTCTGTTATATAGAGGTGAAAAAGCACAACAGGCATCCTCCGGAGGATCAGAGAGTAGTCCAGCAGTATGTGCATGGAAAAGCCATAAACACACTGAAAGGTACATGCACACCTTATAAAGGAGGGAGTCAATTCGTTATCATGAATACAGCATGTGCATATCTTCCTGGAATGTAGAATGGAGCGTGAATGCTGTTTACATCCGGGTGTACCCGTGAAGTCCCGGGGACACAATATAAAAAAAGAATGTTAGATGATGATGGCCTGCGTCTTCTCATCCTTTTCATCATCATAGTCAGTGATGATCGCCTCGGTTGAAAGGATCATCCCGGCAATTGATCCGGCGTTCTGAAGACCAATCCTGACGACCTTGGCAGGATCAATGACACCGCTTGCAATAAGGTCTTCATAGGTTCCTGTCTTTGCATTGTATCCTATTTTTGGATCAGTTTCATTCTTCAGCCTGGCAATAACTTCGGCTCCTTCAATCCCTGAGTTCCTGCCGATCTGCCGGACCGGCTCTTCAAGGGCACGACGAACAATTCCTACTCCAACGTCACGGTCATCATCAAATGAGAGGGCATCAAGGCTCTGGATTGCACGGAGGAGGGTGATCCCGCCGCCAACAACGACACCTTCCTCAACTGCTGCTTTTGTTGCATTAAGGGCATCGTCGACCCGCATCTTCTTCTCCCTGAGTTCTGTTTCGGTTGCGGCACCAACCTGTATGACGGCGACGCCTCCCCCAAGGCTTGCAAGACGCCGTCTGAGCTCATTTGTCTTGAAATCAGATTCACTGATGCGTATCTGCGATTCGATCAGCTTCATCCGCTCTTCGATCGTCTCCCGGTTGCCCTTGCCGCCAACAACGAGTGTCTTCTCATCATCGACCCGGATCGTATGGCAGGACCCAAGGGCTGCACGGGAGACATCTTCAAGCTTGAGCCCCTTCTCTTCTGAGATGACGGTTGCACCGGTCAGTGCAGCAATATCTTCGAGATGTGCGAGGCGCTCATCACCAAATCCGGGAGCCTTGACGGCACAGACCTTCAGCGATCCTCTGATAATATTTAAGATTAATGCTGCCTGTGCCTCGCCGTCTACATTGTCAGCAATGATCAAGAGCGGCCGCCCTTCTGAAGATACCAGTTCGAGGATCGGCACAATCTGTTTTATGGTGCTGATTGTTTTGTCTGTGATAAGGATATAGGGGTTTTCGTATTCACAGACCATCTTCTCCTGGTCGGTGACCATGTAAGGAGAGATAAATCCGTTGTCAAACTGCATTCCCTTGACGACCTCAAGGCCGGTTTCAAGGCTTTTTGCATCTTCGACACTGATAAGTCCGTTATATCCAACCTTCTCCATCGCTTCAGTGATGAGTGATCCGATCTCTTCGTCATTGTTTGCAGAGATGGTTGCGACCTGGAGGATCTTCTCCTGGTCGCGGACCGGGATACTTGAGGTTTCAATATATGAAACAGCACTCTTGATGCTTGCGTCGATACCTCGTTTTACTTCGATAGGATTTGCCCCGGCTGCAACAGTCTTGATCCCTTCACTCAGGATTGCCTGTGCAAGGAGACAGGCAGTTGTGGTCCCGTCTCCGGTTTTGTCCTGGGTGCGGGATGCGACCTCCTTGACAAGCTTGGCACCCATATTCTCGAACCTGTCATGGAGCGAGATCTCTTTTGCAATCGTGACCCCGTCATTTGTGATGATAGGATTTGTGGGTTTGTCGATGACGATATACCGGCCCTTTGGGCCCAGGGTAACCCTGACGGTATCAGATACCTTGTTAACACCAGCAAGAATGGCTTTTCTTGCTTCTTCATCAAACATAATCTGTTTTGATGTTGACATCTCTTCCCACCTCACTCCACTCTGGCAAGGACATCTTTGAACTCGATCATAACAAGTTCCTCGCCGTCGATAGTGATCTTCTCAGAACTATACCCGCCATACAGGATGTGGTCCCCCTCTTTCAAGGGGAGTTTCTTTCCATCTTTGAAGGTGCCACAGGCAACGACATAACCTTCTTTTCTCTTCTCCTGGGCTGAATCGGGAATATAAATCCCGCTTTTTGTCTTTTCTTCAGGCTTGCCTGGCCTGATGAGAACACGCTCACCAATTGGAACGATTGCCAATGTATATCACCTCTCCCGAATGATTCAGGCTTGATGCCCTTGACATAAGGTGAGTAGCAGTTCTATATAATTTTTACGAATTTTCCAGCAGATGGGCAGAAGAGATCCCCTGATGATCCTGCGTTGAAAATCAAAAAGCGCAGATCAGATGAACAGATTTCAGTATGTGTAATATAAGATTCCTGATAGAAGATGGATGAAGGGGAGCACGCGCTCTTCAGAGGTAGTATGGTCAGCTTTATCATCTGTTTTCCCAAAAAAAGAATATGAGCGGGAGGATACTTGTCACCTATGCAACACGAACTGGATCGACCGAAGGTATCGCGACTGTAATCATGGACGTGTTGCGATCAGCTGGAATGGATGTCGATCTCTTAGATATACGGAACAACCCTGATCCAGAAGTGTATGATCACCTCATCATTGGCGGTCCCATCTACATGGGCAGGATGGCTGAGGTCGGAGACTTCTGCAGACAGCATCATGATGTTATTTCTGTTCGGATCCGGGGTGCGTTTGCTGTTGGGCTTATGTTTCGTGATGATGATCCAGAGAAGCAGAAGCAGGGCAGGGAAATTCTGCAGAATGCTCTTGGCCAGATTGTCCCGGCACACTATGGGTACTTTTGCGGGAAAGCTGATCCGGCAGGTTTCTCATTTGCACAGAGGATGGTACTGAAGCTGGTCAAAGCTCCGATAGGAGATTTCCGGGACCCGGATGCGATCCGGCAATGGGCAGAGAAAGTGGCGTGGGATATACAGAATGAATCAATCCCTTCCTCTGCGCAGCACTCGCTATCCAGGTAATCAACCAGCTGCACCGGTCTATCCCGGGGTGTGCAGAAGAATTATATGCTATCGTCACCGTGGATAGAACCATAGGAGTTGATTTCTTGAACAACGACAACACGCACAAGGAAACTGGTATGGAAAACAGAGGGGCAACCGGCCGGGGCAGATCCATCCGGGACTGGTGGCCGAATATATTGAACCTGCAGGTTCTTCACCAGCACTCTCCCCTGTCCAATCCGATGGACAGGGATTTCAACTATGCCGAGGAATTCAAAAAACTCGATCTTGCGGCGGTTAAGAAAGATCTTCATGCACTGATGACCGATTCGCAGGACTGGTGGCCCGCGGACTTTGGCCACTACGGGCCCCTGTTTATTCGTATGGCATGGCACAGCGCCGGAACATACCGCATTGGTGATGGCCGTGGCGGCGCCGGGGCCGGCCAGCAGCGTTTCCCGCCCCTCAACAGCTGGCCTGACAACGTCAACCTCGACAAGGCACGTCGGCTGCTCTGGCCGATCAAGCAGAAGTACGGCAGGAAAATCTCCTGGGCTGACCTCATTATCCTTGCCGGAAACATGGCCCTGGAGTCAATGGGTTTTCCGACGTTTGGCTTCGGCGGCGGTCGCAAAGATGTTTTTGAGCCGGAAGAGGATGTCTACTGGGGATCTGAAAGCGAGTGGCTGGGTGACAAACGCCATTCTGGCGACCGTGACCTTGAAAATCCGCTCGCTGCCGTGGAGATGGGGCTGATCTATGTCAATCCGGAAGGGCCACACGGCAACCCCGATCCGATTGCAGCGGTACAGGATACCCGCGAGACCTTCGCCCGCATGGGGATGAACGATGAAGAGACCGTCGCCCTCATCGCCGGCGGTCACAGCTTCGGAAAGTGCCATGGCGCCGGCCCTGCAACCCATGTGGGACCTGAGCCCGAAGCTGCCCCGATCGAAGAACAGGGTCTTGGCTGGAAGAGCAGCTTTGGCACAGGCAAGGGCGGCGACACGATCTCAAGCGGTCTTGAGGTCACCTGGACCAACACGCCAACAAAATGGAGCAATAATTTCCTCCGGATCCTCTTTGCCCACGAATGGGAACTGACGAAGAGCCCGGCGGGTGCGTACCAGTGGAAGCCGAAGGGCGATGGGGGCGCCGGCACGGTGCCGGATGCCCACGACCCGTCGAAGCGTAATGCGCCTGCCATGCTGACCACTGACCTTTCCCTGAGGTTCGATCCCGACTATGAAAAGATCTCACGTCGCTTCCTTGAGAATCCGGATGAATTCACCGACGCGTTCGCCCGGGCATGGTTCAAACTGACGCACCGTGACATGGGCCCCCGCTCACGCTATCTTGGCCCGGAGGTTCCTGCGGAAGAGCTGATCTGGCAGGATCCACTCCCACCTGTTGATCATGAGTTGATTGATGCACAGGATATCGCCTCTCTCAAGGACAGGATCCTGGCTTTGGGCCTGTCTGTCTCCGAGCTGGTCTCGACTGCCTGGGCGTCGGCGTCCACCTTCCGCGGCTCAGACAAACGGGGCGGTGCAAACGGTGCCCGTATTCGTCTTTCGCCGCAGAAGGATTGGGAAGTCAACGAGCCTGCCCGGCTCGCGAAGGTGCTCACGGTCCTCGAGGAGATACAGAGCACGTTTAACAGGGAGCAGACAGGAGGCAGGAAGGTATCACTGGCTGATCTGATCGTTCTTGCTGGTTGTGCAGGTGTCGAGCAGGCTGCAAAGAATGCCGGCTATACGGTGAGGGTCCCCTTCTCTCCGGGACGAATGGATGCTTCGCAGGAGCAGACTGATGTCGAATTCTTTGACATACTTGAACCAAAGGCAGACGGGTTCCGAAACTACCAGAAAACCCGTTATGCCGTATCAGCCGAGGAGCTCCTGGTTGACAGGGCGCAATTACTTACCCTGACTGCACCCGAGATGACGGTGCTCATTGGCGGCATGCGTGTGCTGAACGCCAACTTCAAACAGATCCCTCACGGCGTCTTTACCAGGAACTCAGAGGCGCTCACCAATGACTTCTTCGTGAACCTCCTCGATATGAACACCGAATGGAGTCCAACCTCAGAGGACGCCCAGGTCTTTGAAGGGCGTGATCGCAGGACTGGTGAAGTGAAGTGGACCGGCACGCGTGTTGATCTGATCTTTGGTTCAAACTCCCAGCTCCGGGCTCTTGCCGAGGTCTATGGAAGTGCGGATGCACAGGAAAAGTTT
>QZAC01000222.1 GCA_003838065.1 Methanocalculus sp. MSAO_Arc2 | reverse complement strand
CTCCTGTTGCTTTATCGACCCGACCGATCAGGGTACGTCTGGCACGTGATTGTTTCTTCTCCTTGTCCCAGTACGATATGGATTCATAGGCATAGGTGATCCCCGATCGTTTATCTGTTTGGTAGACAATTGCCGCCAATATAGCTCACTCCCCGTTATGTATAATATATAACACATAACGATGATAAAACTTTCGCTCCAACGTGAGAGAATATATTGAGAATCTAAGAAAAATATGGAGTTAGATTTTTGGGCTAGTTAGGTGTTGCCGGGAATGTAGGTAACAACACTCCGAAGGTTGTCATAGAGAATCATCTTAGTAACTCCGCCACAATACTCAAAGGCTCCCAGATGTCCTTTGAGAAGAGCAGGAAGACCCTGATGAGGGAGGAATTCTACATACCTCATCCGGGAATAGCCAAAAACCATTGAGAGGCCATAGACCTTCTTTCTGGATCCATCTGCCGTTTCATAGGGGTATTCAAGCCAGTCGCATTGCATCATCTCTCCTGGTTTGGTTTCATATCTGATTTCAGCAGGAATGATGATGTTAGGACGGATCTGTCGAATATAATCGCCAAGTATTGTTGTTCCGCCATCATAGCCACGACTTTCGATTTCTTCCAGAAGTCGAACACGGCTCAGACGAGGATAATTGTTCAGCCTCTCCTTGATGTATGGTTTGAAGGGATCCAGCTTGCTTGCCTTATTTCTGGTCTGAGGATGTTTTGATGGTTGATCCAAAGACAAGTGCCGAACTATGGTTTTTCTGTCATACCCAGTTTCTCGGGCCAGAAAGCTGATATTGACTTTCCCTGTTGCCAGTTCCTGTTCACGAGCTAAATCCAGTAACATAAAATACTCCTCGTCCTTGAGCATGTGAATCCCAGATATTCTCTGGTTGCACATTGGGGATTTTTATTCCGACACAACTGGGGAATTTTATCCCGACGCATTTGGGTATTTTTACGCCGACGAAAATGGGGAAAAGTAAACCGACATTGACATTCATCCATGCAAACAACTGGATGTTGTGAATCAAAGGGTCGCTTATACACATTCAGAACCCGTTCCATCTGAGCAACAAAATTACCGTTCTGGTTAGGAGGTATTGGTAACGTAACAAATCTTCTGTAAAATTGAATTGGCCCTGCAGCCTACCATAGTTTGCAGAAAAGAGACACAGGGCCATGGATACCTATGCATTTATCGAAGATTATCTTTCCGATAATCAGAATAGCATGAAGAATCTGATCACTTGGTTCCTCAATCAGGTGATGCTTATGGAAGCGCTCCAGCAGGCAGGAGCCGGTCATTATGAACGAACTGATGAACGAAAGGCTCTTCGGAACGGGTACAAGTCACGGACGCTTAAAACCCGATAT
>QZAC01000221.1 GCA_003838065.1 Methanocalculus sp. MSAO_Arc2 | reverse complement strand
CGGGCACATCCGGAGGTACAGACATGCACAGAGTAGCATTGATAGGCGGTGACGGCATCGGCCCTGAGATCATTTCTGCAGGCAGAACAGTTCTTGATGCGGCCGCAGAGCAGTTTCACTTCGAAATTGACTGGATTGATTTTGATATCGGGTCAGAGCGCTATCTCAAAACGGGAGAACTCCTCACTGAAGAGGACATTGAAAGGCTTGAAGAATGTGATGCGATCTACTTTGGCGCAATCGGAGATGACCGGGTAAAGCCGGGTGTCCTTGAAAAAGGGATTCTCCTTGCGCTCCGGTTCCATTTTGACCAGTATATCAACCTCCGCCCAATCAAACTCCTCCACGGTGTGCAGACACCGCTTGCAAACAAAACCCCTGATGATATCGATTTTGTTGTGGTCAGGGAGAACACCGAGGACTTTTACGTCGGTATTGGCTCCAGGTTCAAAGGATCAGAAAAGACAAGCCTGGAAGTGATACGGAATCTCTACTCAATCAAGTTCGCTATCGACGTCGAAAGCGATGCAGAAGAGATTGCATACCAGATCGGCCTGATCAGCCGTGAAGGTGCAGAGCGGGTGATCAGGTATGCTTTTGAGATGGCAGCAGAACGTGATAACAAGTGTTCATCGGTTGACAAAGCAAACGTTCTTTCAGATATCTACGGGCTCTGGCGTGAGGTCTTCACTTCAGTTGCTGCCGGGTATCCGGATGTTGAAACAGAATTCACATTCGTCGATGCTGTTACGATGTGGTTTGTCAAGAATCCTGAATGGTTCGACGTTGTTGTTACCCCGAATATGTTTGGAGATATCGTTACCGATCTGGGTGCGATGATCCAGGGCGGGCTTGGACTTGCTCCGGGCGGCAATATCAATCCCGATGGGATTTCGATGTTTGAGCCGATCCACGGCTCCGCACCAAAGTACAAAGGTATGAACCTGGCAAATCCACTTGCAACCATCTGGGCAGGTTCACTCCTCCTGGACAGCCTGGGGGAGAGAGAGGCGGCGGCATCTGTATTGAAAGGGATTGAGTCTTCAATCACTGAAGGATATGTTACCAGAGACATGGGAGGATCGCAGTCGACGAGCAGCGTCGGCGACTGGATCGCACAGCAGATCAGATCCGGCGGATGAACATAAAGATGCCGATTGCAAGCAGGATGCCGCAGAACAGAACTGCAGGTGAAACTGCGCTCTCCTCAGGTGGCGTGGGCACCGGTGATCGCAGAGCCGGTGTTGCAGGAGGTGGGCTCATCTCCTCTGGTGCATCCAGATGGACCATATCAACTGCCACTCCACTTGTCTTTGCAGAGTGCACCTCAACAAGTTGTGAATAGGGATGATATCCTTCTTTTGTTACAGTGATCAGATGGGTACCCAGATCTGCCCGTGCGAGGATCAATGATCGGTCTGCATCTGTTTGACCAGCATAATTGTTATTCAGAAACACATCGGCTCCCTGATCTGCGGTGACCATAATACTTCCGTATGGCTGGTATTGTGTTCGGGTTCGTACGAGAACGGCGTTGACTGTCACTCTTTCACCAGGAACAACATAGGCAACACCATTCCAGTCCTGATAGCCAGGTTTTGTGAGCCGAATGCGTGTCATCCCGGCGCGATGTTCATGGATAGTGAGAGGCGTATATCCACGAAACTGTTTGGTGATGTAGACCTCGGCATTTCCAGGGTCAGAATTGATGAGAATCGATCCTGTGGGTATATCTGCATGTGCAGGCAGTACACAGATGGCAAGGAAGATAAATCCAGCCAGAAGGAGATGGGAGAATCGCATCTGCATAGCTTGCTGTAAGAGGTCAGGATCTAGATAATAATTTCGCCAGGTGGATATATAATAGAGATATCACCCCCGGATTCTAGCATTGTGCCACCTGAGAATGAGAATGCATGCCTGAAGTACCGCATCGCCAGAGAACCAGGAAAAATACGATCCGGCCTGAATGTGATCCGGACCCGGTCATGATCAATCCGATCAATAATGATCCCTATTTCTTCCACCCCTGATGCTGCATACTCAAGAATTAATCTCCGCACAGCCCGTTCAAACCTGAGAGGATCCATACTGGCACTTGAAGAACCGTCTTTACATCTGAGCCAGACCGTCCCTTCACTGACGACCTCCATACGCCCCATCTGTCTGGCAAGTGCATTGACAAACGCCTCATCTGAATCCAGATCAAAGACTGGCGGTGAAGAGGATGCAGTCAACGAGTCAATAATGGACCTGCATATTAATACTGGATCTGCTGGTATACGTGTGGATACAGGCTGATATCCCCGAAAGATGATCATATAATCGTTTATCAATTCATCAAGATGTTCAAGAATGAAGGGTTCGATAAAAGGATCGAGAGTGCCCCGGTCAACAAGTCGCTCGAGTTTTCCGGCAATGGCTGCGGCATTGAGCGCCAGCTGGATATCCTGATGTATGCCTTTTCTGTATTCTGCTGCAAACACATGATAGTGAGCCAGGAGGTCGTCGATAGCTGCAGAATCAATAGCCGACAGAAGAGTCCCGGCTGCTGTTGACTCTTCAAGTTCTTCCAGCATATGGGAGATAAACGTGATTCTGCCAGAGATGATTGTCATTGTCGAGTCAATTTCAGCCATCAGATCCTGGGCAATGCCTGCAGTCTCTTTTGCCCATGCTG
>QZAC01000220.1 GCA_003838065.1 Methanocalculus sp. MSAO_Arc2 | reverse complement strand
GATCCGGCCGGGTGTCCCGATAACAATCTGGGCACCTGCCTTGAGCGCCCGGAACTGCCGCTCGATCGGCTGGCCACCATAGACCGGCACGATAGAGAGGCCTTTTTTGTATTGGCCGAATCGTGCAAACTCTTCTGCAATCTGGATGGCCAGTTCCCGTGTCGGAGCCAGGACAAGCGCCTGCACGTTGTTATCATGAGGGTCGATCCGATCGATGATGGGGAGGCCAAATGCCGCTGTCTTTCCGGTGCCTGTCTGTGCCTGGCCGGTGATGTCACGGCCTTCCAAAATCAACGGGATTGCCATTGTCTGGATTGGTGTCGCCTCTTCAAAGCCCATATCCGCTATCGCCCTGATGAGGTCCTGGGATATTGAAAAATTTGAAAAATTCTTTGGATCTTCCATTCACTAGTATGTTGTTTTCTGATGATTTAGCATCTTGGGTGATCAAACCACCTATTATGCCAATAGTATACTGGTGATGATCTTATGGTATCATATCTGTAGTGCTTTAATCTGAGAGGTAGATGTTTGTATATCCAAAAAGAGGATGATGGAGATCAACGCTGCCGATACAGGATAAATGCAATGGCAGCAATGATGACGATACCAGCTCCAATAATAACCGCCACTATTGCAGGTCCCTCTGGCACTTCACTATCGGGTTTTACCTGTTCTGCCTCAATATCAGGGGATGGTGTTTTCTCTTCCTCTGTGGAAGGTATGATCGGGTCAACATCCGCATCATCTATTATTGGTGGAATCTCTTCTTCCGTAACAGGTGGATCCAGAATGGTGGTGGGAGTCGGAGTAACCGTAACATCGGGACGTACCCGGGCTCCACCACCTCTGCCTGTCTGTACCGGTGTGCCGAAGAGTGCAAACGATGAAAAGGAGTCAGTCTCTCCCCAGGCCTGTTTTGTATTCATATCAACACCGCCCTGGAGCTGTCTCCAGGAGTTCCCGTTCCACAAGAACACCCGGATGGAGTTTTCTGCAGTTCCCTGTAGATCGTCTGCAGAGTAGGAAAACCTCACGATCGCTTTCTCGATCGTATCATTTGGAATGGTGCTTGTAATGTGAGCGAAGCGACCAAGAGATCTGAGGCCTCCTGGTATCCCCTGGCCTTTTGATGGTGCTGAAAAGAATGTGAATACCATTGTCTCTCCAATGTAGTTCTCTGTCGTCGTTAATTGTACAGAAGCTCCATCAACATCGATTTCAACAGGCTTTCCAGCAACCGAGGTGACGGGCATTGCTGCACTTCTGACTGGCCGCTCATCTGGCAGCTCTTCAGTAGCAGTGAGCGTCAGGTTCGACACCCCTCCACTCTCAAAGAGTGTGGATTCGGCCGCTGGCACACCATCGATATAGAAGATGATGGGATCACCGGGATGAAGGGAGGGGTCCCAGACAATCAGCTTCTCTCCACCGGCATATTGCGTCCCATAGCGCCCTGATGGCGTAACGGTAATCGATCCTGCGGTTTTTCCGTGAACCGAGGCAATAACGATGGATCCTTCGGGTGCAGCCAAACCATCAGCAGTGTAGATTGAGCCATGGAATGCATGGGGTATCGTTGATGGTGCATCAGCCATTGCCGGTATTGCCAGAAGTGTGGCGAACAGGAATATCGTGATAATATATACGCTTTTGTTCATGTTTTTTCCTCACATACTGAATGCTGGATTTCAGAGGGCCCAGAACCGTTTTGGCATAGGGAGGGGAGTTGTTGAGAATCCGGCAAGTTGATCCGGATTCTCCATATAGACCCAGTACCCGCGTGTTGCACCCATACCGGGTACATACTCATACTCATGTCTGGTAAAGACCCAGCTATCCGGGTTGATCGATGGAGAGATCACAATGCTGTATCCGGTCTTCCCATCTGCTGTCTCCTCTACAGAGGCAAGTGCCGTAATAACAGACGTCTCATAGGGCTCTCCCCACCAGAGATATTTGTCATCGATGGGTTCATCCAATTCGACCAGGTTATATGCAGGTCCAACAAGGTTCCACCCCCTGTTCAGATACCGAACGGGCGGGCCGGTGATCTCAGGGCAGATCTGCACAGGAAGACGATCAGAGCTGTTCATCAGGATATAGATTGCATCAAGTGGGTGGATTCGCGTGTCATCTGTTACCTGAATCCACTGCTGACTGGCCGGGTTCCATGAGTAGGCGATCGTATAATCCAGGCCATCGCCTGATTCGGTGATTGATTTCCAGGAGTTGTCCTCCAATGCCAGTGGGAATGAGAGGGTGTTCCAGCCGGGAGTAAGGCCGCTCCGGTGTCCATCGCCACCGATGAAGGGGGAGCCGATCTCAAGGCCGAAGTAGGCTTTTCCTGTCTCTTTTACTTCATCCACGGGTCTTGTCAACCAGGGTTCATAGAGCGTGGCGCCCCTGACCGGGCTTCCCGTCCCCGGACCAATCCCGGATGGGCCGCTTGGCTCACCCCACCAGTTGTGGGAGGCAGATGGCTCGTGGATCTCCCATCCATCATAATATGGAAGGCCTATGTAGCCGTTATTGATAGTATTGAAGGCCGCATCACCCCCGAAAGAGAGAATGCCAGGATACAGGAAAATCATAGTATCTTCGATTTCAACCCTGTCTCCATACACACTGGCCATCATTATTGCAAAAAACTCCCCATCCAACATGTTTCCATGGATATATGAGGGGGCGAAGCTTACAATGCCGATATCGATAGCGACAATTGTGATCAGGGCAGTGGCATCCTCAAGGAGTTCTTCAGTCACAGCGAGAACCACGCCTATTGAACCTGTGTTTGTGTGGACATCATTATTGGCAATATATGATGATCCTGCCAGGATTCCACTCGATATGGCGATTCCAATATTTGCTGCTCCTGCACCCGGATGCATATGACCGGCACTTTGAATGGTGTCTGAGTATCTCTCCTCAACGACCGCTCCGGCAGTGCTGATCTGTTGTGATTCTATAGTGATGTTATTTTTTGAAATGACTGCTTCCGGTGCAACTATACCAAAGCTCACCGCAGCACCTGCAGCAGCAGAGAGTGCCGTTGACGATCCATCAAGGGGCGGGGGAAGCTCTTCACTGGCAATTGAGTACATCAGGATCGCATTTGAAATAAGAATGGTGTTTTCTTCGATGAGATCCTCTATCTGATCTGGATCCCTGATAGAAACCAGGTTATAGATTTCCCCATCAAGTATTACATCCGAATCAAGTAGTATACCAACAGCCAGACCGGCCATCCCCCCGGCGCTGAGCGCCATCCTGTCCTTTATCCTGTTCAAAGACGCAACCATCGCCGCATTGCTCTGCTCGATTCGAATCTCATTATTCAGAATGTATTCATCTTCCGCATCTGCGATAATCCCCATTGAGATGATCAGGTGTCCAGATGCTGCAGCAGCATCAGAAGGCTTACTCTCTCCTGCACGGGAGGCAGTCATAAACTGGCCGTTATTTTCAATAGAGATACTGTTATCTGCGATGGTTATGGTATCGCCAGTTCCCCAAATACCAGAGGCTGAGATGAGGCCGGATGAAAGTGCAATGGTATCGGAAATCATGGAATCTTTGCCATCTGCATGTGATATGCTGACAGCATCAGTAATGAGACTGAATTCGTTTCCAGAGATCTTTAGATCACCTTCAGCATACGCAAGGAGACCATAACTTACCGAAACCGGGATGGCAGCGGAAATATGTGCCCCACTAAAATGCTCGAATAGTTCCTCATTCTGGAGAATGGTTATGTATTCGTGGATTTTCTCTGATATCTCTGAGTCCTCCACAAAGAGCGCCCTATCCTCTGCATACTGAGCAAGGATCTGTCTGTCCCCACGAAGGATTGCATTCCTTATGGCTGCTCTGTCCGGTTCAGGAAGATTCCGCCATTCATCCACATTCTCATCAATGAGGGAGATGAGAAATGCCGTTTCTATCTGATCACTCATGAAGAGCCGGTCGATAACCCCGACACCCGGAGGGGCACCCTCGAAGAGCACTCCTTCATATGGATCCAGTTCGCGACCAGCATGTACAATGAGATGCTGGGACACCGGGACAACATTGTAGGATAGAACAGGATCGCATACCTCCTCGAGGATGATACCGGCAGTTGCAACGCGAACCTGTGCAACAGAGACCTCTTTATCCTGCATCTCCACACTGGCTCCAGAAGTTCTCAGTGAGGATAGATCCAGATCTGCTTCTATGAATGGCGGGAGATCTTCCACCAGAGTAACCGGGTCGGGAATCTGTCTGGAGACAAGAGCCATGTAGCGCTCATGCATGCCGGGATTCATGGTATGGGGCGAAAACAGCTCCTCTTCGTCGGGCAGCTCGCCGGCAAGAGCCGCAGATTGAGCCGAGACGATAACCGAGTTGCCGTATACGACCGGGTTACAGATGGGCTTGTTCCATCCCCCCCTGAGATGAATGCCTGAGATGATGAGCTCCTCTTCAATACCCGCATACGAGTCATCTTCAGATAATTCCTGATACGCAATGACAGTACCAAGGGCATGTATAATATTATCAAGTATCTCGGGCTTATCGCTCCGTGCGACCTCAAGGCCGGAAATGATGCCGAGCACAGAGAGAGGATCTGTATTCTCCTCCCCAACGGGCGTCTGCAATGGCGATGGGCTGATCGTTCTGCCGGGATCCCTGATAATTCTGTTCTTCACAATGGCCAGATTCTCTCTGATTCGTGCTTCATCACACGCTTCTATATAGACGCCATGCACCTGAACCCGTGAAGTTTCAGGAATACCTGATGACTTGAGGTTATAGTAGATGTTGTTTTCGATAATCTGGGCCTTATAAGAGTCAAATGCGATGATGCCGGCAGGCCTGTTTAATCCATAATGACCTGCGGTTCTCGTGCAGTCAACCTCAACATTGATCATATTCTGCAGAACACGCCCTTTGTCAGCATAACCAAGCCGGATCCCAACCGGCTGGACATACGCTCCACCTGCAAAAACCTCCACTACATTACCTTCAATCAGCGCGAGATTGCCTGACCCATAGATGCCGACTGAACGGGTTAAGTGTGGTGACTGAGCGAGAACTGCAGCGGTGTTATTCAGGATCTGTACTCTCTCTGATGTGCAGGATCGAATGCCCCAGGCATCCGCAAACGTGGAATACCCTCCCTCTTCATCATCAATAAGACTTATAGATATAACCTGGTTTTCCTGTACTGCAACAGTATTGCTTTGGAGAATACAGATACCATCTGTCCTTGTCCAAACATTTTGGACGCTGTCTGAAGAAAAGAGTGCCCTGTCTTCATCCCGGGGACAGGCTGCTGAAACCAGACTAAAATCTTCATACAGCCCGGTAATCGCTGATCCCGATGAGAGGACCATGACCTCATTCTCCTCAATGATCCCATCTGAAATTCCGGCAACAACAATCCCTGACCGAGTGAAATGCCCAAAATTAATGACCAGGTTGCGTACAATACAGATTCCGTCACCTTCTTCAGTCATAATACCGGTTGTATCCTCATCAGAATCGGTGAAGAGAACAATTATGTTGTCCATGATACTGATCGAATCGGCGTTGTGCGCATAGATTCCCACCGTGCTGGCATTGCGAATAAAAAAACCGCTGATGGAAACATCACCTGCGAAAATCAAAACACCATTCTCCTCGCCCCCTGCATCAATAATCGTCCGGAAAGAGCCCGGGTGTTCCTGGCTGGCGATGGTTGTCACATGCACACTTTTGTCGATGATAAGAGATTCATAATAGGTACCTTCATGTACCCATACCTCTCCGCCTGTTGCAACGCCATCAATTGCATCCTGGATACGTGAGAAGTTGAGGTACCCGTAATCCTGTGTTTCTTCAGTATACGATTCATTCACATAGACCCTCTCCGGGAGGGTTTTTGCGGCTGATGGTGCAATCAGCATAATGCTGATAAGCACCAGCAGAAAAAGAAAGAAAACCGGTTTATTTCCGGCTTTCAGGCAGTTTGTCATCATGGAAACCTCTGTCAGGACACATAGCCCTGTTTTTTACGGTTTCTCGGAGTGTGACTAAATAAAGTTTTTTATGTTGAAAAGCCAGGTCCCAAGCAGAGATGATGTATTGATGACTCTTCTCCAAAATTCTGATCGCCAGGTTTTTCCTGAATTCTTCGGAACGTGGGATTGATCCGGTTAGAGATCCCGATGCAGCAACCGAATCATCAGGAGTGACTGAAGCAGTTGCGGCGCGGATATCGGGGGGCGGGGTCAGCGAAGGGATCAGGCGGGCAGAGGTGATAAGCCCTTGCTCATCAGAGCAACCTGAAAGGCGATTCTGAAAGAATCGGGGCGTATCTCCTCTGAAAGCCAGACGGAGCCATTCCCGCCCCTCCCGCGCTGCATCTGCGGCAACCCGGCTCAACCTCGCTGCGGAGCATTTGCGGACGGAAAAGGGGCGGTGGGGGTTCTGACATGAGAGTACCAGAGCCCCCTAACTAACGTTACTCCATGCCTGTCTCTGACTCTTCTACCACGAATACTCTTAAAGCCTGAAGCTGGAGCCATTGATATGAATGTGGGAATGTATTACGTCCTTTTTCATTATATTGGCCAAACAATAGCAATTTTGAGGCCATTCATGTAGTATGAAAGCCTTTGGATAGTAATGGCCTTCAGAAATATGGAGAAGAACCGTATTGATTTCGTTTGGAAAAAAAAGGTTGCTTTTACTGCTGGCTCTGTACGGGCCTGAGCAGGAAGAATGAGACTACCATACCGACTGCTGCAAGGCCAACGATATATGGAAAGACCCCGAGGTAGCTCCCTGTTGTATCCCTGAT
>QZAC01000219.1 GCA_003838065.1 Methanocalculus sp. MSAO_Arc2 | reverse complement strand
TGCGACATCGATGTTGGCATACAGAATTGCTATCATGAGTTTTGGAATATAGAAGATGAAACGGATGAATGCACCTGCAGACCGGATGAGGTTGCGATCAGATCGTATAAGAAGATCGCCGGATATGAGTGTCACGATGCCACAGCAGATAGCCCCGGCCGCAAGATAAAAGGGTTCCAGGTACCCAGACAGGATATACCAGAAGAACATCAATATTGTAAACGTCAAGAGCAATATAGCAATGGATGGCCGTTTCTTCTCTCCAGACATTTCATCTCCTCCGGTATACTGGTTCAGTAAATTTGGAAGATCTCATTTATAAACCTGTGTTTCCAATGCTCCTCCGGAGGAGAAAATGAGTAGCGTAACTACATTGACAGGTGTCCCAGGGATACTCCGCCCCTTTAAAGAGTACCTTACTGGTAAAAATCTGGCTGCAGGCTCCCAGATAGCCTACTATGGCTGTGTCGGAACGTGCACTCCGTTTGTTGAACTTCTCGCGTATGCAACGCGTGATATGAACCTCTCACATCTCTTCGTTCCGCTGTTTGATGAATCAAATGCCCGCATACTCAAGAATGTGCCAGGTGTGGGCATGCAGACCGGAGATCCTGTGGATGTGAAACCCGAAGTTATCGTCCTTATGGGGGGGCTTGCGATGCCGGGCGTTCCTGTAACGGCAGAAGAAGGAAAAGCGGTCGTATCACGGCATGGTGTGCCTGTTGCAGGTGTATGCTTTATGAACATGTTTGAACGTTCAGGATGGTGCGATCAGATCCCGTTTGAGATGATGATCGACGCCACAATCAATCCGGTGACAATTACAAAAAAAGAATAGAGCAGGGATCTCCCTATCGTATGCTGCGTAAGCAAAGCATGCGCATTTACGCATACCCCGGAGGGGTGCCATCGTCTTTTTTCGGTATAAAACGCCCGGCAAATGAGCGGATATCATCACCATACCGTGCGGTCATATCGGGATCAAATGCCTCCGGGGGAAGTTTTCCGGTCTCCTTCATCATGATCAGGGTCAGCTGAAAGAGCGATTCCGGGGTCATCTTCAGGTGGATATGTGTACCGTTATAGAGGGCAAGAGAGAGGTCGGTCATCCAGTAGGCTTCCCCTTCACGACGGTAG
>QZAC01000218.1 GCA_003838065.1 Methanocalculus sp. MSAO_Arc2 | reverse complement strand
GCAACGCTTGGCTCAGGCCTCTCACTTGCATCTGAGCTCCGCTGGTATATCAGGAGATATACAGCAGATCTTCTTTTTCAAACACAGGATGACCAATTAATCTCCTATAAGCTCGCAAAAGAGATCTATGACCGCAGTCTCCCCTACCCGGGGGCAGACTGGCCATTCTGGTATGCAGGTTCACTCTTACAGGCAGGTGGACAATTCCGCCGTCCTGTTCTCTGCCTGGAAGAAGAGATGGGAAAAGAAACTCCCGCACCGGACAGAGGAGACGAAGGGGCCTGAAAAAAGAGTGGGGCGTCCTCTGCATAATCAGGCAAACATCGTGCTGATACCAGACGAAGATATCAGTCGGTTCCTTTCAAATTCAGAGAATACCTTCTGTATTGCCTTGAAAAAGTCGTCCTGTGTTACAGATGACCGCTCATCACGGATGGCAAACATTCCCGCTTCCATGCAGATGGCGGCAAGGTCAGCTCCATTCTTTCCTTCGGTTGCAGCAGCGATCTTTGCGAGATCAACATCTTTTGCAAGCGATATGTTCTTTGTGTGAACGTACAGGATCGAGAGCCTGCCCTCCTGGTCAGGGATTGGGATCTCGATGATTCGGTCAAACCTGCCTGGCCGGAGGAGTGCCATATCAAGGATATCTATCCGGTTTGTCGCCCCGATGATCTTGACATCGCCACGGGATTCAAATCCATCCATTCCTGCAAGGAGCTGCATGAGTGTCCTGTGTACTTCGCGGTCACCTGAAGAGGTCTCCTGTCCCCTGGATGCACCGATCGCATCGATCTCATCGATGAAGATGATTGATGGCGCATTCTGTTTTGCACTCTCAAAGAGCTCACGCACCAGACGCGCACCTTCTCCGATATATTTCTGCACCAGTTCTGAACCAACGACACGGAGGAAGGTCGCATCAGTCTCGTGGGCAACTGCACGTGCAAGGAGGGTTTTGCCGGTTCCCGGCAGGCCATGGAGGAGAATGCCTTTTGGCGGAACAATACCGACCTTCTCGAAGAGATGGGGTTTTTTCAGCGGGAGTTCGATTGCTTCCCGTAATTCATTGATCTGGCTGGAGAGGCCGCCGATATCTGCATAGCTCTCTGTAGGCCGGGTATCCACCTCCATCCCGTACACCTGGGCGTCATAGGATGAGGGGAGTACCTCAACAATCGCCAGTGTCTGCTGGTTCATGGTGCACCTGACACCGGGTTTGAGATCATCAACATCGATGAACTGGGACGTCCGCACAAGGAATTTCGGGCCCGCACTGCTCCGCACGATGACACGGCTGTTGTCAACGACATCAACAATAGTCCCCACAATAAGCGGGGGACTCCGCATCTGCTCGATTTCTGACCTGAGTTTCCGGACCTCGCGCTCATACCTGACCTTCTGGGTCTCAAGGTACTGGCGGTCAGTCTTTGACTGGCGAAGCTCTTCTCGCAGCTCCTGATTTCGTGTCTCAAGCTCGGAGAGACGCTCAAGTACGACCCGATATGTGTCCTCTGTACCATGTGGATCCTCAGGTGCGCGAGATTTGACCGTCATAATTCTTCAAATAGATATATAGGAAAAAAGGTTATAAAGTGTTTTGGGATATCATGCAACCACAACAATGTGAGGCCTGTGGACAACTTATCAGGGGAAGGCCAAAGACCGCACGGATCGAGGGTTCACAACCGATGACGGTCTGTGAACGGTGTGCACGCCTTGGCACCGAGGTGCATGTCCCGGCACCCAAAAAGGCTGCACCCGGGAAAGCTGCTCCTGCACCGCGATCGCCAGCGCCACAAGCCCGCCGCAAACGTGACGTCTTTGATTTCATCGGCGGTGATATCGTTGAAGATTATGCCGAACGCATCCGCAAGGCGCGAATAGAGAAAGGATTGAGCCAGAAAGAGCTTGCCCTTCAATTGAAAGAAAAAGAGCTCCTCATCCGAAAGATCGAAAACCAGGATCTGATCCCCGAGGATTCCGTCAGGAGGAAGCTGGAAGGAGCACTTGGGATTCGCCTGATCGAATCTGACGATGATCTCGATGACACGACACTGGGCGGGAAAACCCAGATGACGCTCGGGGATGTCACCCAGGTGAAGAGGAAGTAAGATGGTTTCTCCATTCATTCTCATCAATTTCAAGACATATCATGAAGGAACCGGGTATTCAGCAGACAGGATTGCACGCGCTGCAGAAGCTGTAATGGAGGATTACGGCATAACTATAGGCATTGCACCTCACTATGCAGAACTGCGGCGAATGGCAAAACACTACAGCATCCCCGTCTATGCCCAGCATATCGATGGTGTTGGAGCAGGTTCCTATACCGGCCACACCCCGGCATTCATGGTAAAGGAAGCAGGAGCGGTCGGATCGCTCATCAACCATTCCGAACGGCGGCTGACGCTTGCTGACATCGAAGCGGCCCTTGCCGCGGCACGTGAAGAAGGACTGGCATCGGTCATCTGCACAAACAATGTCAGAACAACTGCAGCCGGAGCAGCACTTGGACCTGAATATGTCGCAATTGAGCCGCCTGAACTGATCGGATCAGGCATATCGGTCGCACAGGCAGATCCCGAGATCATCTCGGGATCAGTTGCGGCTGCACATGAACAGAACAAGGCGGTGCTGGTGCTCGCAGGTGCCGGCATCCAGTCTGGTGAATGTCTCCGGATCTCACTGGATCTCGGATGTGCCGGGGTGCTGCTTGCATCAGGCGTGGTGAAGGCAGAGGATCCCGAAGCCGTACTCCTTGACCTTGTCTCAAAGGTATAATCTACCCCACGATGAGAGAAATGAGATCGTGTTTTGTAATAACACCCTCAACACGACCTTCTTTTACCACCAGGACAGCATGGTGCTGTTCAAGGATCCCGACGACCGTCTCGATCTCGATCTCAGGAGGAACGGTTGGAAACCCGGATTCCATGCAATCCCTGACGGTGAGATGATGGCCTTTCTGGTGCCGCTGTTCTGCAAGAGCCGAGAGGATTGCAGACTCAGAGATGCAGCCAACGGGAATGCCGTCCCTGAGGACCGGGAGCTGGGAAAACGCCATCCGGTCCATCTTTTCAACAGCTGAAAGAATTGAATCATCCGGGGACACACCTTCAACAGGTGAATGCATCAGGCTGCCTGCGGTCACTGCTGGCCGCCCAGCCGCTGTGATGACATCGACGATCCGGGTGATCGTACTTGCCCGCGGGTCAACAGATCCCTGCTCGATACGTGCCACCATCGACTGGCTGATCCCTGCCCGGCGTGCAAGATCAGCCTGTGTCATCCGGATCCTCCGCCGTGCAGATCGGATCTCTTCACCGGTAGGAATGTGCATAATCATTACTCCTGGTTATAGAAGAAAAAGGTGTCCCCGGTCCAGGGGGATGATGAGTGGGAGGAGTAAGCCCCCTTCTGTTCGTTGCGGCATTCAGCTTAGCGCCGTACCCGGGCAGGATCCAGGCATCCCATCTGCCCTGTTTGGCTTGCACCCGCAGGGATTCACCGTTCCATCGGTCCCTGCCGATATGCTCAACGAGTTGATACTGCAGAGGAGCAGGAGTATTGCACACCGGTAAACCGGGAGTGCTCGATCGTTTCATTGCTGGCGGCAGGACGTGTCGTTTCTGTGCCATTGCCATGACTCTCGCCATCCCCGCTTGCACGGGGCTGCGCGCCCGAAAGGTGGGGGGACTTTCCTCAGCGGCCCCGAAGGGCCACCGTCAGCCGCACTCTCCCTCTCATCGCCGGATTGAAGAGCAGTGTTTGCACTCCTCCAGCAGATATAATGGGTTCTGAACCAACATTAAACCTTGTACTACCGGAGATACCCTCTTCTTCTTCTGCGCATCACGTATACCCATGATGCTTCTCTCACCAGAAGATGGTGAAATCGGGTTGGTACTCGCACGTGAGGCCCTGGAGGCGGCAGTGCTTCACGTCGATCTCAACTCCCCCACCCTGCCCCCGGTCTTTGTGGAAAAACGCGGGGTATTTGTAACCCTGAACAATGAGGGAGAACTCCGCGGGTGTATCGGCATCCCCATGCCGGTGATGCCGCTTGCAGATGCAATTGTCGAAGCGGCTGCCTCTGCAGCACTTAATGATCCGCGTTTTCCCCCGGTGACTCCGGATGAACTCCCGGATATCGCACTTGAACTGACAATCCTCTCTGTGCCTGAGGCAGTCACAGGAGATCCTGCAGAGAGACCGGACCATGTCATCATCGGTCGCCACGGCCTGATCATCAGGGGAAGAGGGCAGGGAGGCCTCCTCCTCCCGCAGGTCGCCTCTGACAACACGTGGTCCCCGGTAGAATTTCTCGAGCAGACCTGCATGAAGGCAGGTCTTCCCCGGGGGTGCTGGCAGCATGAGGATGTTGTTGTCATGCGGTTCGAGGGGCAGATTTTTGCAGAGTAATTATGTCAATCCAGTTTGAGGTGCTGCATAAGGATATCGCCGGCAGAGTCGGGCGGCTCACTGCCGGTGAAAAACGGATCAAAACTCCGGCCCTCCTGCCGGTCATCAACCCGCATATACAGGTTGTCCGCCCCCATGAAATGGCTGCGATGGGGATCGAAGGGCTGATCACCAATGCCTACATCTTCTCAAAGAGTGCGGAGTTCCGAAACCAGGCACTCTCACGCGGCCTCCATGATATTCTCGGTTTTCAGGGTTTGATCATGACCGATTCAGGATCGTTTCAGCTCTCGGTCTATGGATCGGTTGAGACAACAAACGAAGAAACCCTTGCGTTTCAGCGAGATATTGGAAGCGATATCTGGGTCCCGCTCGATATCCCGACCCACCCCGACGCCCCACGCGAGATTGTCGAATCAGATCTCGCTGTGACAATGGAGCGCCTGCGGGAGGCTCGCATGATCTTTGGTGACGATGCACCGATTGCAGGCCCCATCCAGGGCGGTCTGCATCCTGATCTGAGAGAGAAGGCAGGGCGTGAAGCATCTGAGCTTCAGTTCTCGTTCTGCCCGATCGGCGCAGTTGTCCCGCTGCTTGAGAGCTACCGGTACAGGGAGCTTGTCAGATCAGTTCTCCCGGCAAAGAGGGGAGTTTCACCTGCTGCCTGTATCCACCTCTTCGGTGCCGGCCACCCATCCATGTTTGCGCTTGCGGCTGCAATGGGGTGTGATATCTTTGATTCTGCTGCATATGCCCTCTATGCACGGGAAGGCCGCTACATTACCCCGTCAGGCACCCTGAAACTCAAGGAGATGGCCGAGCTGCCCTGTGCCTGTTCTGTCTGCCGGTCATATACTGCAGATGAACTGAGAACATCGTCTGATACGGAACGCCTCCTTGCCATGCACAACCTGGCAGTCACCCAGGCCGAGATCGCACGGATCCGTCTTGCCATCCAGGAGGGGACGCTCTGGGAACTCGTCGACGAGCGCTGCAGGTCCCATCCCCGGCTCCTTGACGGGTACCGGGAACTCCTGGGCCACTGCCCATCGCTTGAACCCCTCGACCGGGGAACAAAACGGAGGTTCTTCTATCGCGGGGATGAGTCATGCAGGAGAACCGAAGTGATCCGGTTCCACCAGCAGATACAGAGGATACAGCTCAGACGACATGTGCTCATCCTCTGCGGCGGCCCGGAAGTTGGTGGATTTGATGATGTACTTGAGCTTTGTCCCCCGTTTGGGGCAGTCCCGCGAGAACTCAAAGAGACCTTTCCGATAGGCCAGGCCGAGGTGCCGGCATGGGATGATGCAATGCTCGCCTCGGCATTTCTCGGCATTGACGCACTGCTCAGCACAAACCCTGGTACCGAGATTACCTTCTCGGCATCACCGGATATGGCAGATATACTACACAGGCGGTATCCGACAGCCCGGGTGATCCGATGAGCCGGTTTGAGGTACGGCGCCGGGACGGCCTGGCACGCACCGGGGTGTATACAACAGGTGAAGTGACCATTGCAACTCCCGCGATCATCGATCCATTGACGGTATTTCCTGATCTGGCGAACCGTCCCCATTCGCATATCCCGCTCCAGGCAGACGAAGGGTGGATTGCCGCGTATGGAAAAAAGCCTGCCGGCCAACCATACCCGGTATACCCGGCATCACCAGGTGGGATCGGTTCAGGCGATGCCGTGATCATGCCATGCTGGCATACTGCCCTCACACATCCCCGTCAGTATGCAGACTGGATACAGCGGTTTATCATGGCTCTGCCACCGGATGCTGCACGGTATGCACCAGCATCTGCACTGCCTTCACATGCGGCTGTTCTGGTCTATTGCGGGTTTGATATCTTTGATACAATCGCAGTCGACCTCAGATCTGCACAGGGGCTCTTCTGTATACCGACAGGCATCTACCCGGGCTCCATGATGCATGAGGAGGTCTGTTCCTGTAGGGGGTGCAGATCTGAAGACCTCAGGGAGCATAACCGGCAGGTACTTTCCCAGGAGGTCCGGCTTGCGGCAGCAGCGCTTGGCCGGGGTGAGCTCAGGGAGCTTGTTGAGTCGCGGTGCAGATCAGATGCCGCACTCGTTGCCATACTCAGGCACCTTGATGCAAAGAGCGCATTCATGGAAGTATCAGCTCCCATTGCCAGAAAATCAGCCTTCAGGGCATATACTGCAGAATCATTGAACCGCCCGGAGATCGCCCGGTTTGCAGACCGGGTGATCAACCGGTTTTCCCCGGATCGATCTGACGTCTGCGTCCTGCTCCCCTGCTCTGCACGGAAACCCTACTCTCTCTCACAGAGTCACCGGAAGTTCCGTGAAGCGGTTTTAGAGAGGGCACACGAGGTGATCGTCACCTCGCCGCTTGGGATTGTCCCGCGGGAATGTGAGAGAATCTATCCGGCAGCACACTATGATGTCCCGGTCACAGGCCACTGGGACCGCGAGGAGGTGCATATTCTTTCAGGATACCTTGCCAGCTATTTCCGAGCCCACCCCTATGACCGTGTCATCGCCCATCTCGAGGGAGGAGCCCTGGATGTGGCACGGACTGCCGCTTTGGATGCCGGCATCATGCTTGAAGAGACCTGCAGTGATGGCCGCCCCACCTCGCAACAGTCTCTGGCGCAGCTCAGAGAGGCGCTGACAGGTGAGAAGAGGCAGGCACCTGATACCATCCGGGGCACGCTTCAGTGGCAGTTTGGAAAGACGATAGATACAAAGAAGATGATCAGGAAAGGGAGGCTCCCGGAACAGAAGGTTTTCCTTGGCAGACGCCAGCTCTTTTCAGCTGATCCGGACAGCGGCCTCTTCCGGCCCACGTTTGATGGATGGGATCTTCTGCCTGACTGTTACCATGTCTATATTGACACCTTCATCCCTCATGGCGATGTCCTGGCCCCGGGGGTTCTTGCTGCAGATCAGGATGTCCGGGAGGGTGATGAGGTGCTGGTTATCGGAGACGGCCTGCGTGCAACCGGAAGGGCGATGATGTCCGCAGACGAGATGGTGCGATCCTCGCGGGGTGTTGCTGTCCGGTTGCGTAAAGTAAAGAGGGATGAGCCATAACGTTTACGAGGATGTTCTGTTCAGCCCGGAGTGAATCATTGTGTATCAGATAGAGAGAAGCGCATGCCTGGCAGTAAACACTTATGAACTCTGGATAAATGCCCCTCATGTCAGCAGGAATACGCAGGCAGGACAGTTTCTTGTACTCCGGATCGATGAATGCGGGGAGAGGATTCCCCTTACGATCTCTGCAGTGGACGGGGATTGTGTCAGGGTCATCTTCATGACGATCGGGACAACCACCCAGAAGCTTGCAGCACTCAGGGCCGGGGACGCTATTTTGGATGTGGTCGGACCCCTGGGCAGACCGGCTGACATCAAAAGATATGGACGCTGTGTCCTGGTGGGCGGCGGTATCGGGATCGCCTGTCTCCCGATTATTGCCCGGGCCCTCAGGGCCTCTGGAAACCATGTGACCGGGATCATCGGGGCACGGAGCAGGAACCTTTTGATCCTTGAAGAGGAGATGCAGGGGATCTGTGATGATCTCATCATCACCACAGATGACGGATCATATGGGATCAAAGGGTTTGCCGCAGGGCCGCTGCAGGAGATCTGTGAGACACGGCCGCCAGATGCGGTCTGGGTGATCGGGCCTGCGATTATGATGAAGGTCACCTCAGGCGTAACAGCACCATATGGCATAAAGACATTTGTGTCACTCAACCCGATCATGGTGGACGGGACCGGGATGTGCGGGTCATGCCGTGTGGTCGTAAACGGAAAGACACGGTTTGCCTGTGTGGACGGGCCTGAGTTTGATGCCCACCAGGTGGACTTTAACCTCCTGATGAACCGCCAGCGGTTCTATCTGGCTGAAGAGAAGGAATCCCTTGAACACTATCATGCAGGTGGCGGTTGCCTGGAGGGGGGCCACTGATGGCAGATCGCACTGTTTCCGAGCGGATCCAGGATTTTGCGGAAGTCGACGCAGGGTTGTCTCCCGAGGAAGCCATTGCAGAAGCTGCACGCTGTCTCCAGTGCAAAAAACCATTCTGCATCGAAGGGTGCCCGGTTGAAATCGACATCCCTGCCTTCCTCCGCTGCATCGAAGAGGGGGATTTCAGGTCCGCCATCCGGATCATCAAGGAGAGCAACATGCTCCCTGCGATCTGCGGCCGTGTCTGCCCGCAGGAGGTGCAGTGTGAGGGTGAGTGCATCCTCGGAAATAAGGAGAGGGCAGTTGCTATCGGCAGGCTTGAGCGGTTCCTTGCCGACTGGGAGCGGGAGCATGGCCCTGAGACGCCTCCTGTTCTTGAGAAGAGATCTGAGAGGATAGCGGTCGTTGGATCCGGGCCGGCCGGCCTCACTGCTGCAGCTGAATGTGCACGCAACGGGTTCAATGTCACGATATTTGAAGCGCTCCACGCACCAGGCGGTGTCCTGACATACGGGATACCCGGGTTTCGGCTGCCAGATGACGTGGTGCAGGCCGAGATCGATGAGGTCAGGCGCCTTGGTGTGGAGATCAGGACAAATTACCTGGTCGGAAGGAGTATCCCTGTGGATGAACTTCTTGCATATGATGCAATCATCCTGGCAACAGGAGCCGG
>QZAC01000217.1 GCA_003838065.1 Methanocalculus sp. MSAO_Arc2 | reverse complement strand
CGTAGAGAACCGTTCAAGACTTGCCGCAGCACTCTTGTATCCCATCTCTTCCAACTGTTGTATGGCGTTCTGGAGTGCCTGGAAATCTCCCTGAATTCCATTTCTGACAATCTCAACAACGATTTTTATATCGCACCTCCTGATCCCCTTGGATTTGATGATCCTGTGCATATGGACATGACACATCTGCCAGCTTGAACCGAGAAAAGCTCGTTGAACTGCATTCTGAATCCCAGTGTGTCCATCAGAGATGAGAAGTTGTACTCCGTGGAGACCACGCTCCTTGAGCATCTCAAAATGGTCGTACCAGAAGGCTTCACCTTCGCTGTCCATCAGGTCGATACTGAGTATCTCACGGAACCCATCCTCCCGGATCCCGGCTGTGATGAGAAGAGCCTGAGATACAACACGGGTACCGCGACGGACCTTGAGATACGTTGCATCAACGATTAAATATGGAAATGGCTGTTCTATCGGGCGATTTCTGAATTCTTGTACAACGCCGTCAAGTTCCTTGGCCATCCTGGATACGGTATCCGGACAGATATTGGTAATACCGAAATGTTTCATCGTGTCATTGATCTTCCGGGTCGAGACACCGTTGATATAGGACTCGGTGATTGCAAGAATAAGAGCGCGTTCAACTCGTGAGTAGCGTTCAAAGAGGATTGTCTGGAATGGCCTCTCACGAAACTCAGGTTTCTGAAGCTTGATATCTCCATATCGTGTTTTTAAACCTCGTTCTGAATAACCGTTCCTTGTGGCGGTGCGGTGTTCAGAACGCTCATAATACCCTGCTCCGGCTTTTTTCTCAGCCTCACAGCGCATAATCATGTTCATGAAGGTGGTCAGCAGGGTCTGCATTGCACCCTGTGGATCGGAAAGATAATCTTCTGCTAAATCATATAGATCCATTGCTCTGTTCCTCTTTTGCAATTCTAACTTGGTACAGAGCCTTAATTAAATTTACAGGGTATTACGGATACCATCCATAATATATTGGTGTCAATGGCGGTGTAGAAATACACAAAAGTGGCGGTCTAAAAGTGCTCACCTGCTAACCTCTCTGTACCAACAGAGGGGAGCAGCAATGGTG
>QZAC01000216.1 GCA_003838065.1 Methanocalculus sp. MSAO_Arc2 | reverse complement strand
GATGTATCCTGTCTGAAAGCAGCAGATTGCTACTCAAAAGCAGGAATAGTCGTATCTCATGACAAGTTCAACCGATTTCTGACGAGACAGTCTCTAACTCCTGAGACGTTATGGACGGAAGGTGCACCATATATTGAACGACGAAATGGATGGCTGGTTCTCGATGATACTGTGATTGACAAAATCCATTCCGAGAAGATCGAAACCACACAATATCAGTGGAATGGGAAACAGAGGAAAGTGGTGAATGGAATTGGTCTGGTCACGCTGGTCTGGACCGATGGAACGAATACATTTCCCGTTGATTACCGGATCTATGACATCGATTGTGATGGGAAAACCAAGAACGATCATCTCCGTGATATGCTGCAAACGGCAAAGGAACGTGGTTTCAACCCATATTTTGTCATGTTTGACAGCTGGTATTCCGAAATTGACAATCTGAAGCTTCTCAAACGTCCTGGCTGGAACTGGTTTACTCGTGTCAAGAAGAACCGAATGGTGAATCCTGACCGAACCGGGAATGTCCATGTTTCTTCACTGACGATTCCGGATGATGGAATAGAGGTTCATTTGAGGAAATACGGCTTTATTCGGGCATTTCATTCTGTAAATAAAAAGGAAGTGACCGGTATTGGGCCTCAAATGTTCTGACAATTGATTATAATGACAGGAAAAATCTCCAGGCAATGTGTTGGTCAATTGAAAACTATCATCGTGCCCTGAAAGAATTGTGTTGCGTTGAAGATTGTAAAGTCCGAAAGGCAGCGGGCCAGAGAAATCATATAAAATGCTCAATTCGAGCATATATCCGATTAGAAGCCGTGAAACAACAACAAGATATCACGATCTATCAGGCAAAATGGGAGATCCAGTCGAATGCTATAGCCACGTATCTGAAGGATCCAAAATATACGCTCAAAATTTTTTTCGGAGGGTCTTGCGTAAGTCCTATTTTGGTTGATTCAGTTCATTCATGTGTATCTCGATTCATTCGTCTATTGTGGTGAATTGTCTTAAGCGTGGCGGTATTGAGGTGGAAG
>QZAC01000024.1 GCA_003838065.1 Methanocalculus sp. MSAO_Arc2 | reverse complement strand
GGCTCATTGATCGGTTCGGGGAGGGTATGTATTCTCTCAACGGTGATCACCACATTCTGAAGATTCACCTCGGTCTCGATCTCAAGAGAGCTGATCGACAGGCCCTGGAATGTATAGGTCCCTCCAATACCGGGTTCAAAAGCTGAAGGAAGTGTCATCACAATTCCACCGGGGCCATCAGAGGGTGGTCGAGGAACATCGGTCGGTCCAAACTTCTGGATGCGGTTATTCTCAGTATCAGCGACATAGACATTAGCGGCGGAATCGACCACAACGTCCCATGGCCAATCAAACTGCCCGTCGCCTGATCCTTTTATCCCCCATTTCAGGATGAAGTCGCCGCCACCCGTGAACTTCTGGATACGGTCATTCCCGGTATCAGCCACATAGACGTTGCCATCAGCATCTACCGCAACGCCCCGTGGCATCCAGAATTGCCCGTCGCCTGTGCCCTCTGCCCCCCATTTCGTGATGAAGGTGCCGTCACCGTCAAACTTCTGGATACGGTGATTCCCATTATCAGTGACATAAACATTGCCGGCGGCATCAACTGCAACGCCCGATGGCCACCTGAACTGCCCGTCATCTGTGCCGGAACTCCCCCATTTCGTGATGAAGGTGCCATCTGGGGTGAACTTCTGGATACGGTGATTCCCGGAATCAGCCACATAGACGTTGCCATCAGCATCTACCGCAACGCCGTATGGCCACCCGAACTGCCCGTCGAACCATCCATATCTCCCCCATTTCGTGATGAAGGTGCCGTCACCGTCAAACTTCTGGATACGGTGATTCCAGGTATCAGCGACATAGACATTGCCGGCAGCATCAACCGCAATGCCCCCTGGAAGGATGAACTCGCCGTCGTCGACGTAGCCCTCTGTCCCCCATTTCGTGATGAAGGTGCCGTCACCGTCAAACTTCTGGATACGGTGATTATTCCGATCAGCGACATAGACATTCCCGGCGGAATCGACTGTAACGCCCCGTGGCATCCAGAATTG
>QZAC01000215.1 GCA_003838065.1 Methanocalculus sp. MSAO_Arc2 | reverse complement strand
TTGTCATCAACCAGTATATCTCCGGCATACGGCAGATTCGATCAGTTCATGCAGACGGATACTGGAAGAAGGAGTATACAAAAGCCCTCCGTAATTACTGGGATAAGTTCGTTCGTTACAGATTTACTGAGCAGCTACCCGCGGCTCTTTTGCAGGCAGTTTTTTTTATCGGAATTGCAGCCGTCGTAATAGTTCTCTATTATGTTCATACTGATCAGTTCCTCTTCATCATCCCTCTCATCGGGACATTTGCCTTCTCTGCATTGAAGATCCTCCCGCGACTTTCAGCCTTGAGCTCCAGCAATATGCAGATTATGAACGCATATCCGGCTCTTGAAAGAATCTATGATTTTCTGAACAATAAGCAATACAACACCATCCAGAATGGCACCTTTCCCTTCGATGCCCTCACCTCCAACATCGTCTTCGAAGACGCCTGCTTCCAGTACTATGAAGGCCAGGACCTGATCCAGGATGTAAACCTCACCATCCACAGAAACAAGGTCACCGCCCTCGTCGGCCACTCGGGATCCGGGAAGTCGACGATCGTCTCCCTCCTTCTCAGGTACTATGATGTTACTGAAGGCAGGATCGCCATTAACGGGATCGATCTCAGGGAGTATGACGTCGCAACCTTCCTTTCAAAAGTCGGGTATGTGAGCCAGGACACCTTCATCTTCAATGCATCTGTCCGGGAGAACATCGCTTTCGGTGGCGACTACACTGATGATCAGATCATCGCCGCCGCCGAGCGTGCCAACATCCATGCTTTCATTACCTCCCTCCGCGATGGCTACGACTCGATCGTCGGCGACCAGGGGCTGAAGCTCTCCGGCGGGGAGAAGCAGCGGATCGCGATTGCCAGAGCGCTCGTCCGCGAGCCCGAGATCCTGGTGCTTGACGAGGCGACGAGCAACCTCGACAATGAATCTGAGGCGATCGTCCAAGCATCCATCAACCAGATCTCTGAGACGATCACCACCTTCATCATCGCCCACCGACTCTCGACGATCCGGCGGGCCGATACGATCTATGTGATGAGCAAAGGGAGGATCGTGGAGAGCGGGGGGCATGAAGAGTTGCTGGGGAGGAAAGGGAAGTACTGGGAGTTGTATGAGAGCGGGGTGTGAATGAGATGATGATATTCATTATTGTGATTGAAGGAGATCCGAATGATATCTATTGATTCACAGAAAAAAATCAAATTCGGCTCGAAAGCCGAGACGCTTGCACAAATCAATAATTTATCATTATCATGTACGATACCGCCCTTCACATT